>JAJDZO010000176.1 GCA_022824605.1 Acidimicrobiia bacterium | reverse complement strand
CTCGCTCGCCTATTCGCTCGGCCTCTAGGCCGAGCCCCGCGGCAGGCTGAAATCGACATCGACCCTTCCTGGTGGTGGCCTGCGTCAAGCCCGTGCAGAGGGCCGTGACAGCATTGTGCCGGTGACCAGCGCGAGCGTCGTCCAGGCCACGGTGAGGCCTCCGAGCGAGGCCAGACGGAAGCGCCACACCAGGTCGGCGGGCGCGTCTATCGGGTCCGGGTTGCCCGGTAGAGCCAGGAAGATCACGGTCAGGCCGGCGCAATACAGCCCCGCGGTTGCCCACGCCTTGACGGCCGGGGCCATGGCGATCCCCCCATGGAAACGCCACACGGCCCAGGTCAGCGCGATGGAGAGCCCCAGCGCTGCGAAGTACAGCAGCGTGCGCTCGTTGACGGTGTCGGGATCGCCGACCGCAGGAGGGTTGGCCGGATACTTGAGGAACGGCACCAGCACCACAGCCACGAACCCGCACAACCCGAGCCGGATCGAGGCTGGCAGGGGCGTGGGGTCCACCAGCCGGGGACCCACCGCGGCCAGCACGACTGCGAACGCGACCCCGAGGGCCAGCCCGAACAGGATCAGGCCGACCGCGCCGCCCACCTCCTGAACGCCCCGCCCGAACAGGTCCTCGTGGTGGGTGCCGCCGGTGGCGTGGCTGATGCTGTCCTCCAGCGCGAGGGCGTCTTGTATCGGCCCTCGGCCGACAGTGGCTGCGAACAGGGCCGCGGCAACCCCGGCGGCCAGACCGGCCAGGCAGCCGATCCCCAGGATCCGCTTCATTCAGCGGCCGGAGCGCTCAGTGACAGGGGACGCCCGCGAAGTGCCGACCGTCGTGGAAGAACTCGTGGAGGGTCTCGGATACCTGGCTGAGAACGACGCCGTTCTCAAGCATCACGAAGTACGACACGACCGCGGCCAAAACGACCAGCGCCCAGGCCCACACCGGCACGTCGACATGAGGGAGCGCGGGTGCGGACGCAGGCAATGCATGAGCTTCCATGCATCCAGTCTCGCACAGCCGCCACCCCCGCACCAACCCCACCCCCACACCATCCTGATCGCGCTCCTGCCCTGTCTTGACCCAGGGTCTCGACGGGACGATCTGTTCGGCCCATGAGACCACGACCGAGTTCGCTCAGGGTTTGAGGAGTGCTTCGCCGGTCGGTGAGGCTGAGGACCACGACTCATCCAGGCCGCAACGCAGGCTGGTCTGCTTGGGGCTGTCTGCGTGGGCGGGGTGGAGATCCCATAGCAATGCGGGGCGGGTGCCGTGCCAGCGCACCGAGAACGACAGCACGCCGTGGCGAGTGCGAAGCCCGTGGGCGTCGACGGGTGCTCCGATCCACTCGTCGGGCATCGACGGCGCTATCACCAGATGGTCCTGCGCCTCGGTGACCAAGCAGTCCACAAGAGCCTCCACGCCACGGAGACCATCGCCTCCGAAGGCGATGCTGCGACGTACGATCTCAGCCAAGTTGCGCGGCGTGCTCGCGCCGCCGGCTTCTTGCGGTGACGGTCCGGCCGCGCGATCACCGGCGAGGCGCCTGGGTTCGCCACGCGGCTTCTGCTTCAGCGGCTTCGTGGCCAACCCAGCGTGAGGTGCATCGGCGCGGCCGTGAGACATGCCACTCGGCGCTGCATCGAAGTCGCGGAGCATCCGCCGGGCGTCGCCGGATGCGGCAGGCGCTTCCACGTCCAGAGCTGCTGCGGCCTGCTCCAGTGTGTGTCGTTCGAGCATGTCGCCCGCCTTGAACACGAGCGGGCCGGCCAGGTCCGCCAGACCGGATGCGCGCCCGGACCGGAGCCGGCGAGACGAGAGCGCCAGCAGCGCACTGTTGGCCTCCTCGCCACACAACAACGATGCCTCGGCGGCTACCAGCAAGGGCTCTCGGGCGCGGTCGGCTTCGTCGGGCAGGCCCACGCGGTCGAGCAGGACGGCCGTGCGGGCCAGCCGCCCAGCCGGAACGATCGTCTCGTCCTGGCTTCCGGGTCTCGCCGCGGGTGGGCTCAGGCAGCCCGAGCCGTTCAGCACGCGGCCGCTGCCTGCGGTCAGAATCGACCCGGCTATGCCACGCCTCCAGGCTCGCGTCGCCGTCTCGTCGGGCAGCGAGACGCTCGTAGCCCGAGCCACCACTGCCCGCCAGCCCGACACCGCCTCGCTACAGGCCGCGCCTCTCTGCAGCACGCGTTGGCCCACCGGACTGTGATCTGGCGCGTCGGGTAGTGGGACTGTTGCCCGTAGCGGCGCTCCGGGCACTAGGGGGATCACTGCCGCGGCTGCGGCCCGGCCGGATTGGCTCTGCGAACGACAGTCCGCCGAGTCCGGTCCCGCAGCGACCGCAGCCCACACTCTGCCGTCGACCACCGCGACCGCACCCCCCGGCGCTCGGCCCAACTCCAGCGCAACCTGGCCGTCCACCATCAGCTTCGATCCCCGCACCTCCACTACCGCGGAGCCGTCGCGTTGATGTGAGCGTGGCCCACGCACCCGCCTGGCGATCGAGGTCCTGACGCTTGTGTCGTCGCGCCATGCGTCGTTCTCGATCACGGCCAGGGCCAGGGTCACCGGGTCCGGGGACTGGTTCTCGAACTCCAGCATGACGCTGCGGCCAGAACCGTCCCGTACCGCCCACACCCGTTGAACGATGTCGCCTCCGGGAACTCTCATCGCGGTCTCTGTCACCGGCATGTCATCCACGAGGCGGGCCCTCACCGCCGCCTCCCGACCTGCGATGTGCCAGCGATCCTGCACGCCGACAGCCCACTCGATCCGCCACCCGCGATCGAGCGGTCCGGCTGCATCCCTGGGATCTACGAACGCTTGCGGTTGCAGCAGGCTCACCGCGGCAACACAGCCGTCAGGGCCGACCGCCGAGCGCGGCTGGGACGAACTGTCGTCCACGACCAACGGCAGGCGCGTCACCGTGCCGTTGGAGGTGACCACGGCCAGCGGTCCGTCGAGATCGCCGACCAGTTCTCCCGCAGCGACGTCAGGCACGCCTGCGCCGCCTCACGGGCGGGTTTCGCTGGTGGGCGGCCGGTCGAGCAACGCCCGGTAGGCCGCAGCTGCGGGTCGGCCGTCCTCGATCACCGCCCGCACCGCCTCGGTGATCGGCATGTCCACGCCTTGTGACCGGGCCAGCGACGCCACTACCGGCGCAGACTTGACACCCTCGGCCACCTGATCCATGGACGCCACGATCTCGGCGACGCTCTGGCCCCGTCCCAGACACTCACCCACATGGCGGTTGCGGCTCTGAGAGCTGACGCAGGTGGCCACCAGGTCGCCGATCCCGGCCAGGCCCGCGAACGTGAGAAGGTCACCGCCGAGAGCCACCCCCAGCCGGGTCACCTCGGCCAGGCCGCGGGTTATGAGCGCGGCCCGGGTGTTGTCGCCGGCACCGAGACCGTCTGCGATCCCGGCGGCCAGCGCGATCACGTTCTTGGTGGCTCCGGCGATCTCGGCTCCTACCACATCGGTGTTGGTGTACACCCGGAAGTCGCCTGCGCAAAAGACACCCTGGAGCTTCTCGGCTATCCGCAGGTCGGCCGGTGCCATCGCCAGAACCGCGGCTGCGGCGTGGCCCGCCAATATCTCCTTGGCGAGGTTGGGTCCGGTCAGAACGCCGACCGGACGTCCAGGCAGTTCGTCGGCCACTACCTCGGTCATTCGCTTGCGGGTGCTGGCCTCGAGACCCTTGGCCAACGACACGATCGGCGTGCGCTCATCCACATGGGGCCGCAGCCGGCGCAAGGTGTCCCGGAAACCGTGGGAGGGCACGCCCATCACCACCGCGTCGGCGCCGGCGACGGCCTCCTCGATGTCGGAGGTGGCTCGCAGATCCGGATGCAGCGCCCGGCCGGGGATATAGCGGGGGTTCTCACCGGTCGTGTCGATCGCCTCGGCGAGCACAGGATCACGTGCATGGAGCACGGTGGAAGCACTGTGAGCACAGAGATGAGCCACGGTGGTTCCCCACGAGCCTGCGCCGATCACCCCCACCCGAACGTTCACAGCCGCAACCCTAGACTCGCTCCAGTCCTTGAACTCCAATGCCCGGAGGCAGCCAGTGGCAGCACCGCCAGCGTCTCAAGAGCCTGCCACCGCGGTGATCGTGCCGATCCGATCCTTTGGCGGTGCGCTGTCTCGGCTTGCCCCCATTCTCGGCGATCAGGGCTGCGCGCGGTTGATGCGCATGATGGCCCACTGGGTGGTGGCCGCCGCCGACGGCCTGCCGGTTCATGTGGCCACCGACGACGCCGAGGTGGCGGCCTGGGCCAGAGACCTCGGGGCCGATGTCGTGGCCGTGGGCCGACCCGGCCTGAACCTCGCCGTGTCGGTGGCCGCGGACCAGTTGGCCGCAGCCGGAGTGGAGCGAGCGCTGGTGGCTCATGCAGACCTGGCGCTGGCCCGCACGCTGCGGCCCGCGGTGGGCCCGGGGCTGGTGATCGCGCCGGACCGTCTCCGTGACGGCTCCAACGTGATGTGCATACCGACCACAGCGGGATTCCGTTTCGCGTACGGCCCAGGATCGTTCCAACGCCACGTCAGCGAGGCCGAGAGGCTGGGCTTGAGCGTGACGGTGCTCGTCGACGACACCCTGGCGGTAGACATCGACCATCCCGACGACTTGCGCCACCTGCCCCAAGACATGCGCGACGCGCTCGAACTCAATCCACTGGCGGTGAGCCGGTGACTACCGTCGATGTGGCCGCTCCCGCACGGGCGCTCGCCATCGGAGCCCATCCCGACGACATCGAGTTCGGCTGCGGGGCAACGCTGGCCAAATGGGCCGGGGCCGGCTGCGAGGTGAGCCTGCTGGTGTGCACCGACGGTTCCAAAGGCACATGGGACGCCAATGCCGACGTCGCGGCCCTGATCGCCCGACGACAAGGCGAGCAGTCCGAGGCGGCCCGCCGGCTGGGAGCCACCGGCGAGGTGCGCTTCCTCGGTGAGGTGGACGGCGAACTGGAGGTGACCATGGTCCTGCGCAGCCGGATGGCCAGGATCATCCGGGAACTGCGCCCCGAGGTGGTGTTGGGCCACGACCCGTTCAAGCGGTGGCGGCTGCACCCCGACCACCGGGCGGCCGGCTTCCTGTGCATGGACTCGGTCGTGGCCGCCCGCGACCCGCACTTCTTCCCCGAGCACGGCGTCGGCCACCACCGACCCGCCGAGTTGCTGCTGTTCGAGTGTGAGGCGCCTGACCACTTCGAGCGGGTGGACGATGCGCAGATCAAGGCGAAGGTGAGCGCGCTGCTGGCCCACGAGAGCCAGTTCGAGAGCACCCATCGCATCAGCGCCCAGGACGACGGAGCCGAGATGGCTGCGTTCCGGACCCGGGTCGTGGAGACGTGCCGGGCCGCCGGACGACGGGCCGGACTTGCCTACGGCGAGGCGTTCAAGCGCGTCGAACGCGTGTGACCCGCCTAGGTGAACGCCGACACTGCCAGCGCGGGTATGTCGCGTTGACATGCACGAGCTAGCCGACGCGCCCGTCGGCCTCAATGCCGCCGAGGTGGATCAGCGAAGACGTGAGGGGCGCACCAACGACGTGCCCGACGCCCCGGTGCGCACCGTGGGCCAGATCGTGCGCAACAACGTGCTCACCCCGGTCAACGCCATCATCGGCTCGATGTTCGTGCTCATCATGGTGGCCGGCTTCCCCGCCGACGCCCTGTTCGCCGGGGTAGTGGTGTCCAACAGCGTCATCGGCATCGCCCAGGAGCTGAGAGCCCGCCGGACGCTGCACCGGCTGGCCGTGCTGTCGGCACCCCGGGCCCGGGTGGTACGCGATGGACACACACTGGAAGTGGGCACCAGCGACGTAGTGGCCGACGACATTCTGGAGCTTCAGCCCGGCGATCAACTGGTGGTGGACGGCGAGGTGGTAGCGGCCCGAGGTCTCGAGATCGACGAGTCGCTGCTGACCGGCGAGAGCGACCCCGTCGACAAGGCTCCCGGAGACGGGGTGATGTCGGGATCGTTCGTGAGCGCGGGGGCGGGCTGGTACCGAGCCACCGCCATCGGCGCCGACTCCTACGCGGCCCGACTGTCGGAGGAGGCCCGCCGGTTCAAACTGGCCGGAAGCGAACTCAAGGGCGGGGTCAACTTGGTGCTGCGCCGCCTGACATGGATCATCCCGCTGGCAACGGTTCTGCTTCTGGGGAGGCTGCTGGCCACCGAGGACCGATGGCAGGAGGCGCTGCGAGGCACGGTGGCGGCCGCGGTGGCGATGGTGCCCGACGGGCTCGTGCTGTTGACCAGCCTCGCCTTCATCACCGGCGTGGTCGCCTTGGCCCGCCGCCGGGCATTGGCCAAGGAGTTGGCCTCGGTGGAGCTGCTGGCCCGGGTGGACACGCTCTGCCTCGACAAGACGGGAACGATCACCACCGGGGAGATCTCCTTTGAGCGGGTCGAGCCGTTGGGAGCGGCCACCGAGGCCGAGGCGACCGAGGCTCTCGCCGCGCTGGCATCGGCGGACCCTGCCCCCAACGCCACCTTGACCGCCATCGCCGCCGCGGTCGGCAGCCCGCCCGTGGGATGGAGGCTGAATCAAAGCGTGCCGTTCTCGTCGGCCCGCAAATGGGCCGCGGCCAGCTTTGAGGGCCGGGGCACCTATCACCTGGGCGCACCCGACGTGCTGCTCGCCGGCGGCGATGCCGGCGTAGAAGCTCGGGCCAGAGCCGAAGCCGCCTCCGCCAGCGGCGGAAGGGTGCTGGCAGTGACCCACTCGGGTGTGTCGGAACCTGCGTCGCAGCCATCGCCTGAGTCGCTTCCGCAGGACCGCGAACCGCTGTGTCTGGTACATCTCGGCGACACGCTGCGATCCGACGCAGCCGAGATCTTCGCCTACTTCCGAGATCAGGGCGTCGACTTGAAGGTCATCTCAGGAGACCATCCCGCCACCGTCGCCGCCGTAGCGCAACGAGCCGGCATCACCGCGCCGGCCGACTCACCGAGCACCGGAGGGCGCGCCGCGTCGCGGGCGGCTGCCTTCGACGCCCGGGATCTACCCGAGGATTCCGACGACCTGGCCGACGTCGTGGAGTCGACCACCGTGTTCGGACGAGTCAACCCTCACCAGAAGCGGGCCATGGTCCATGCCCTGCAGTCTCGGGGACGCACGGTGGCCATGACCGGCGACGGCGTCAACGACGTGCTCGCCCTCAAGGACGCCGACATGGGAATCGCCATGGGCGCCGGGTCGTCGGCGTCGCGGGCGGTGGCCCAGCTTGTGCTGCTCGACAACCGGTTCTCGACGCTGCCCCGGGTGCTGGCCGAGGGCCGCCGGGTCATCAACAACATCGAGAGGGTCGCCAACCTGTTCATCACCAAGGCGGCCTACGCCGTGCTGCTGACCGTGCTGATCGGTCTGGCCGGTTCACCGTTCCCGTTCCTGCCCCGCCACCTGACCCTGATCGGCACGTTCTCGGTGGGCGTTCCCGGCTTCTTCCTGGCCCTGGCTCCCAATCAACATCTGGTCAGACGTGGATTCCTCGGTCGTGTACTGCGGTTCTCACTGCCTGCGGGCGCAGCGGCCGGAGCAGTGACCTTCGTGCTGTACGAGGTCGTGCGTCGACTCGACGGCGTCACCCTCGATGAGGCCCGCACGTCCGCCACCATGACGCTGCTGGGTGTGGGCCTAGTGATACTGCTGCTGATCAGCCGACCGCTGCGACCCTGGAAGGTCGGGCTGGCCGCCGCCATGGCTGCCTCGTACGGGTTCGCAATGGCCCTGCCGATGCTCCGCGAGTTCTTCCAGCTGGACGCGCCGTCATTGGGCGGGTGGCTGTGGGTGCTGGGCGCAGTGGCCGTCGGCGGGGCCGCAGCGTGGGCGGCGGTCGAATTACGAGAGCGGATAGCCGCGAGGCGCGCCGCTTCCACATGAGCGCGTCAATCCGGTTGAACGTTTCTTAGAGGCCCCGCGGATCGACGAGCGAACCCGGCACATACGGACGGGGCCGTGGCCCGAGCGGCCCGTGAGCGAAGCGAACAAGAGCGGGAATGACCCCGCCCGCACCGCGAGACGCTTTCGAGCCATCCGCGCACGCTCGTAGCAGCGGGC
>JAJDZO010000115.1 GCA_022824605.1 Acidimicrobiia bacterium | reverse complement strand
GGATGGGTGTGCTGGGAGCGGGGGGTCTGCTGGGCGGGCGGGCGGCCGTGTCAAAAGGGGCCGGTCTAGGAGAGCCGATAGGCGGGTGGTGGTGTGCGGCGGTGTGCGGGGCGTGTTCGCCCGCACAGCCGCCGGCGACTGGGTTCTGGCCAATCGGGGCGAGCTGGAAGTGTTGGAGGGTTTGGGCGGGTCGTGTGACGGGGCGAGCCGGCTGCGGGGGATGGAGGCTGCTCTGGCGGCGTGGGTGGCGGGACCGGGGGATCTGGTGCGCCTGGGCAGGAGCCTGCGGAGGCTGGCGGTGGCGAAGAGGGTATCCTGCGTGAGGATTCCCGACGATCTGGTGGCGGCGGTGACGGTTGTGTGCGGATGGTGGGAGCACTCGGCGGCGCGGTCGTGGCTGCGCTGGATGCTGTCGTTCGAGCACGAGGGGAACCTGTCGGGCGCAACGGAGGCCGGCCCGGGTTTGGACTCGTGGCTTGCCCACCAGGAGCACAAGGCGCCGTCGGTCTGGCACGAGCTGGAGGAGGGCTGGATGGACAGCCTCGGCGACGCGTTCTGGGAGCGGGTCCGAGCTCATCCGAACACGCAAGTGCGGGCAGCGGCGGAGGCCGGCGACCCCCACACCCCGGCCCGGAGGCTCAAGGCGTTGAGCGGCAGCCACGGGCCGGAGGTCGACGACATCGTGGCATCGCATCCCAACACGCCCGCCCGGGTGCTTTTGCGCCTCGCCGGCGGCTTCTCCCACTGGCCGCAGTGGCGGACAGCGCAGAACATCTCAGCGCCGCCCCGCGTCCTCGCCCGCCTCGCCGCAACCAACAAGAACGTCCTCCCCGCAGCCTTTTTCCGCTGGGGCGGGGGCCGCCCGCTCGCCCGACTGCGAGAGACGCTGCGCGGTTCGCTGCGCGAATCGCTGCGCGGCCGGATTTGGGTTCGGGCCGCGGGCCGGCTTGTGGAGAGGTTGCAGGGAGGGCTGCTCGACCGGCTGTGGACATGGGCGGCTGACGAGGTGGATTGGTTGTGTCGACTGGTGCCGACGCGGCTGGCGCAACGGCGGGACCGGTGGTCGTCGCCGATGAGCCGATTCCTGGTGGCGCAGAACCCGTCAGCGCCCCGCCGGGCGCTACGCCGCCTTGCCCGGAGCACGAATCCGGCGACCCGCAGCTGGGCGGCCTCCCACCCCAACCTGCCGAAGCGGTCCCTGGCCCGCCTCGCGCTCGACGGGTCGCCCGTGGTGCGCCGGGCGGTGTGCTGGAACCCGTCGGCGCCGCTCGAAGCGCTCCAAACCCTTTCGCAGGACCGCCGCCGCGAGGTCCGCGCCGCTGTGGCCGCCAGCGGTCGCATCGACGCCGACAGCCTGGACCGGCTCGCCTCGGACCGCAGCCACATGGTGCGCGCCGCTGTCGCCGAGAACCCGGCTGTCATCTACGGCGTGCTGTGCCGCCTCACCGACGACCCCGACTTCCGGGTGCGCACCGCAGTCGCCAGCCAGGACCAGGCCGGCGCCTTCATGATCGACACCCTCGCCGAAGACCCACACCCGAAGGTGCGCACCATGGCCGCCGTCAACGAATACACCCCGCCCATAGCGATCGCCGGCCTCTGCGACGATGACGACGACCGGGTGGCGTTCGTCGCTGCCCAGCACCCCGCAGCGCCCCGCAACGCGATCGCCCGGCGGGCCCGCAGCAGCCATGCCGACGACCGGTGGACGGCTGCGCAACATCGCCGCTGCCCCCCGGAGCTGCTGGCCCTGCTCGCCGCTGACACCGACGCCTCGGTGCGGGAGGAAGCCGCCGGGAACCCGTCCACCCCGGTAACGGCCCTCGCGTCGCTGTCGAACGACGACGACCGCAGGACGCGGGCCGCTGCGGCGAAGAACCCGTCGACCCCGGACTGGCTCGTCGCCCGCCTCGCTTATGACGACTGCGCCGCCGTGTTCAGAGCCGCTGAGCGAACCCTCCGCCAGCGCCGAACCACTGGCGCAGACAGCGCCGCCGACGGGCCGGAAAGAAAGGGCGGCTGACCATGCCATCCGCCCGAACGCCCCGAACCCGCCCGACCCGATCCGGGGCTTCCGGGCCGGCGACCAGTTCTCTGAACAAACCAAATATGAGAGGAAACATCAACAATGACTGACTACGAAGACCAGAACGAGGGCGCTTTGGAGGCAGAGGAGCTTCCCGCAGCGTCGCAGGCGTCGGTGCTCGCCGCCATGCAGGTGCTGCTCACCGCCGGCGTGCCGGTGCTTCTGTGGGGCGACCCGGGCACCGGCAAGACCGAGACTATCGAGAGGTTCGCCGCCAGAGCGGGCTGGCATACCGAGAAGCTGGTCGTGTCCTGGCACGACCCGTCCGATTTCAGCGGCATGCCCGTCCGCTCCGATGACGGGATCGTGTTCGAGCCGTTCGGATGGGCGCTGCGCATCGCCCGCAACCCGGGGGACAGCCTCGCGTTCTTCGACGAGGTCAACACCGCCGCCCCATCGGTTCAGTCCGCTCTGATGAGGGTCATCCACGAGGGCCGCGTCGCCGACCTGGACCTCGGGGACCGGGCCCGGTTCGCTGCGGCGGCCAACCCGCCGGGGCAGAACATCGGCGCGTGGGACTTGTCCGCTCCTTTGGCCAACCGTTTCGCGCACCTGCGCTGGCCGGTCACCTACTCCGAGTGGGCCGACGGCTATCTGGCGGGCTGGTCCGACGCCGGCCCGCTCCGCATCGCCGAGAACAGCCCCACAGCCGAGTCTGTCGCCGACCAGAAAGCCCAGCAGGTCGCGTTCCTCGCCGCGGAACCCCAACTGCTGGTCGCCCCTCCCCGCCCCGGTACGGCGGTGCTGGGCTGGCCGTCGCCGCGGTCGTGGGAGCGCCTCGCGAAAAGCCTCGCCATCTGCGAAGAGGCCGGAGCCGGCGACGAGGTCGTGCTCCTGGTCGCGGCCGGGCTGGTCGGCCTCGGCGCGGCCGTCGAGTTCTTGGCGTTCGGGTCCGGTTTGGACCTCCCCGACAGCGGCGCCCTTCTCAGCGACCCCGGCCTGTTCGCCGAGCTGCGGCGGGGCGACCAGCAGCACGCCGCGCTCAACGCCGTGGTAGCCCGCGTCGCCCAAGACCCCAAGCGCCGCCAGTGGAAAAACGCGTTCGCAGTGTGCATCAGCGCCGCCCGCAACGGAGCGCCCGACATCGCCGCCGCCGCTGCGATGCGCCTCATCGACGTCAAACCCCCCAGCGTCGGCCTCCCCGACGGGTGGGAGGCATTCGAGAACATCCTCCACCACACCGGCGGAGCGGAGCGGGCCGCATGACCCCGCAGCACCGCCACCCGGACACCGGCCGCAACCCCCGCTCCCGCCCCCGACTGTCAGGCCTGCTCGGCCCCCTGCGGCGACTCTGCCCCGGCCGGCGGCGCCCTTCGGACCGGCCGGACCGCGGAAAACGGCGAGCACCGCAGACAGACAGCGGCCAGCAGGGCCGGGGCGGGCACGGGACCGGAGATGCCCCCCTGACCGGCAGCGGCGACGACAGCACGGCTCGGGAGGGCCCTGCCGGCGACAGCCTGCACACACCGCCAGCAGCAGACTGCCCGCCCGACCGGCAGCCAACCAGCGGCGAAACGGCCGGCGGGCCTGCGGGCGGAGGGGATGTGGCGCGGGAGCGGCTCAGAGCGGCGAGGCTGTGGGTGGCAACCCACCGGCCCTACTACGCCGAGGCTCTGTTCTCATGCCCTGTGGTGATCACCGAGGAGGTGGAACGCTTCGGCATCACCCCCCCATGGACCATCTTCGCCAACCCCCACATTGGGGAGAGGCTGCCCATCGAGCAGCTCGCCGGCTTGTTCATCCACGAAATCAACCACGCCCTCAGGGGACACGTTGAACGGGGCCGCCGCCTCGGCGTGCCCCCGCAGAACATGATGGTGTGGAACTACGCCGCGGACTTCGAGATCAACGACGACCTCGCCGCCGACCTCGCCGCCGCCGGCGTCCCGCTGCCAGAGCTCATATTCCCCGAAGACCTCGACATGGAACCCGGCCAGCTCGCCGAGGCCTACTACCAGCAGATCCTCGACAACGCCATCCCCGTCCACCTCATCGAGGGGTGCTGCGAGTCCGCCGGAGGCGGCCCCGACTTCCTCCACCCCCACAGCGCCGAAGGTTGCTCCGAATCCGGCGGCGACTCCGACTTCCCCGTCCCACGCGGCGAGGAGGGGTTGGATCCCGCACGACGCGAGCAGCTGCGAAGGCGCACCGCCCAGGCAGTCGCCGACCACGAAAGAGAAGCCGGGGCCGGGTCGGTGCCCGTCGGTCTGGCCCGCTGGGCCGGTCGCCGAACCGCTACTGCGGCCGACTGGCGCAGAATCCTTGCCGCAGAGCTCCGCAAGGGAATCCACCGCCGGCCCGGAGCAGGCGACTGGACCTGGACACGCCCGCCCCGCCGGCCCGACCCCGACAACAGCCCCCTGCTGCGACCCGACACCACCCGCTCCACAGCGGACATCGCCGTCGTCATCGACACCTCCGGATCGATGAAAGCCAAGGACCACGCCCAAGCCGTCGCCGAGGTCGACGCCATCCTCACCAGAGCCGTCCCCGGTGAAGCGGTCGCCGTCTACAGCTTCGACACGCAGACCCAGGCCGCCCAGACCGTCCAAAGCGCCCGCCGCGTCCGACTCGCCGGAGGCGGCGGCACCGACATGGAAGCCGGCATCCACACAGCCGCCCAAGCCCGCCCCCGTCCCGCCGTCATAATCGTCATCACCGACGGCTACACCCTCTGGCCCCCCGCCCGGCCCGCCAGCCTGACAGCAGCGGTGATCGCCGTGCTGACCATCCCAGGCACAGCCCAACACGTCCCCCAATGGATCACCTCGATCCAGGCCTGCGCTCCCAGCCCCTGACCCCCTTTGCACCTGCCCAACCGCGGCCGCCTCCCCCAGCACGCCCGGCGGCGCTGAGCGCATGAGCGGCGCTCCCAAGCCGGTGCCTCCTGGGTACAGTGGCGCCGATGTGATCATGCCGAGCAGGCGGATACAACGACGGCTGCCGGTGCCCCGTTTGCGCGGGAGCGAACACAGCCCGCTCCCGCGCCTACCGCGCCACCCTGGCCGGCAAGCGGGC
>JAJDZO010000285.1 GCA_022824605.1 Acidimicrobiia bacterium | reverse complement strand
ACCATCCGCACAGCATGATCCTTCTGCTCTTTCGAATACCGCCTCGACGTCGCCGCCGGACGAGGTTCCGCATCCATGGACCCCATGCTCGCTCCAATCTCTGGAGCCTGCGCAAAACCCAGGGTGAATCATGGAGTCCGGCGGTGTCGGTGTGGATGTGCTCTCACACAGTTCGGCGTGGAGGGGCTGGCGGTTTCTGCGCGCTGCGGCGTGCCCCACAACCTCACGCGAACTGACATGCACGCATGAGCTGCTATGTGACCGATCCTCTTGACGTCGAGGTGCACTAGCTCACCGGGGCGTCGACGCTCATGGCGGCGTATCGCCCGCACCGTGGGCCGGTCAATCCACGAGAGCTGGCTCAGCCCGTTACGGTCCAGGATCCGCCAGATCGCCGCGTCGAACACCCGCGTGCGCGCCGACAGATAGGCTGGCCCGCGCCGCGTGCTGCGCCGCACCTGGCAGACTGAGCGTCTCGACTGATGGCCAGTACACCTGCTTCCCGGATTATCGCGAATCGCCTCGACATGACGGACTGGGCGCTTCACTTTGTCCATCAGCGCGACATCCAGAATTCTCCGCTCGACATGAAATTCCCCTATGACCTGTATCAAGGCGTCCCGTATCACGAAAATCCAGAGATCAACGGACGGTTCAGCGATTGGGACCACATGGACGAGTACCTCCCTCTCGAACCGGACGCGTCCCCAATGGGCGTTCTGCTCAGGATCATCACCGACGGGCACATTCGGGCATCTTGGGCGCTCCGCAATGGACGACCCACGGTCTACGGTCCGAGAGCAGCAGTGTGCTTCACTGAAATGCCTCTGCATAGTCTCGTTGACTACGCCAAGCGGCGCGGGGAGACCGACGTTGACTGTTACGCCGTCGGATTGCTGAAGGCAGAGCTGTTCGCCGCGGGAGGCAGGCCTGCGATATACGGTCTCACCGGCTCGTACAAGGATCGGACTCCGGATGGCTATCCGTGGCCGAGGAAACTAGATGAGGCTTGTGGCATCGCGGAGTCCGAACAGTATCGATTCGTTCGAATGTCCGCCGACGCCAGTTACCCCATCGATTGGAGTCATGAACGAGAGTGGAGATGGGCAGATCATCTGGACGGATGCCACTGCCCGGGGCTTCCAGTTTGGCTTACGGATGAACCCTTCAGATTCTCGCGCATCTTTGTCGTCGTCCCAACGACAGCGGAGGCCGAGTCGGTGCTTGACCTCCTGAAACGACTATATGACAGTGGATGCAACGGGTTTAGTGTTGAATTCGATACAGCAGTGTTGTATCGGACACAAGTGATCTCACTGGAGCAACTGGGAGATGATCTGCCCGCCGACGCGATGACGGCAATCCGTCTGGATGACATCCCCACCATGAGCATTCGCAACTTCGAAGTGCCTCAGGCGACCGCTGAAGATCTCGAGAAGCTCCGGAATGTCATGGAGGAAGTACAAGAAGCAGCCATCCGTGCTGCGTATCAACAGTACGAGACTGCACCAAAGAGCAGCGACGGCCATATAAGAGACTCTGCTGGCTTTGCATCTTTGACGATACATGACGCTCAATCATCGTTGGTATCGGCGCTATTGGCACTGGACCTCGCATCGGCACTGGGCGACGACGGGTACCTGATTCTCGGGTTCGGGAACCTGCATCGGATCGGGGATCAAGCGTTATGTCTGAGGGAGGCAGAGGTTGAGGCAGCGATAGAGGTGTTCAAGAAGCACTACCCCGAGAATTCCTTTGGAATGCGGTCACGGATGGACTAATCGGCGAATGCGGCGCTGTCTGCTTGGCTCGCTGCACAAGCTTCTTGACCGAGCGTGAGTGGGACTACTCGTGGGTCTAGGTCACGCGAATGGGCTGAGATGTTCTGAACCCAAAGGCTGGTAGCAGCACGACCAGATGAACCCTTCGGCCATGCCGATCCGCAGGACGCAAAGCGCCACTCACTCGACTTAGCTGAACGCCTGGTGTGCCCCGGGTATCGCGTCGTCGGGATAGTTGAATCTCGGGCATGTCGACCATGAGGAGGTCATCATGTCAAGGAGTTATCCGGCTCTCCGCGTTTTAGGTCGGGGTGAGGGTGTCGAGCAGTGCCCAGTTGGGTTTGCCGGCATACAGCACCCCCTCAACAAGGGCGCGAATGGGGCCAAGATAGCCGCCGACTCGCCGGTCCTGGAGCCGGTTTGGGGGCCGCGAACGCTCAGGAACGCTGAGGAACGCACCCGCGAACGCTATTGCGGCGACAGTGTATTTCGGGGCTTTTTGCTTCTGGGGTTGGTTCGTTGCGGTGTTCGCGGGATCGCGGCGTGTTGGTTGGGGTGGATGCCAGGAGTGCCCTGTGGCTGTCGGGTAGCGGCATGCTCGGCGGCTGGTGGGTCGGGTCCGGTAGCGTTGAGGTATGAGGTGTGACCCTGCGCCGGTTCCGGGTGCCGGGGAGTTGGTGGCCGGGGTGATGTTGCGCACCGCCCGTGAGGCGCTGGGCTGTTCGGTGAGGGAGTTGGCTGAGGCGGCCGGGTGCTCTGAGGGTTTGGTGCGGCGTATCGAGTCCCGTGAACTGGATCCGACGCTGGACACGGTTGAGCGGATATTGAACGCCTCGGGGCTGGAGGTCCGCGCCGGACCGGCAGCTGGTGAGAGCCGCTACGGCGGCGCTTCGCCGGATGCTGTGGAGGTTGCGCGTGTGCGGGCCGCTGTGGAGACTGAGCGGGCGCTTCGTGAGGACCTGGGTGCGTCGGCGGCTGGGCCGCCTGCGGGGGCGCAGCCGCGCTGGGACGGTGAGGACCCGGCCCCAGCGCGGTGCATCGGAGCAGCCGAGGGCCGCGGTGACGCCGGCGGCTGGGCGGCGGTGCTGGTGAGATCAGCCATCGCTGAGGCGCCCGGGGGCGCGGAGGCGTTCGCTGCGGCGGTGGGCGTTGACGCCGAGACGCTGGGCCGGGTCTGTTCGGGCGCTGACCGTTTGAGTGTGGGGGAGCTGGCGGCGCTGCTGGAGCGCGCCGGGACCGGGTTGAGGGTGCGTCTGGAGGTCTATGACGACCACGACGACGGTCTGCACCTCAGCGCTGTGTCTAACCCGCAGCGTCATCGCGGGATCAAGACCCGAGCAGAAGAGATCTTCGCCACAGCCCGACCGGCGTGATGGCCGAGCCGCCGTCGGGCGAAGAACAAGATTCCCTGGATCGCATCGTTGTGGCGTTGGTGCAACACGACGTGGACTTCATCGCGATCGGAGGCTGGGCGGTACAGGCCCAGCAATATGACCTCGGGCGGGTCACCTATGACATAGACGTGACCCCCGAACGCAGTCGCGAGAACCTCCAGCGACTCTCTGAAGCTCTCGATGATCTGGGCGCGGAGGTCCGATATGGAGACCAGAGGTTGCCGTTTGCTCACGACGGCGAGTCATTGGCGCGCGCCGCGGTGTGGAACCTGTCGTGTCGCCACGGCGACTTCGACATCTGCTTGGAGCCCACCGGCATCCAAGGCGGCTACGACGAACTGTCCCGCACCGCGCACACCGTGGCCATCGAAGTAGGCGACGAGGCTGTGCCGGTGAGATGCGCGGACTTAGCCGACATCGTGCGGTCCAAACAGACCGCTGATCGGTTCAAGGACCGCGAGGACCTCGCGGTGCTCGTGCCGCAGCTCCAAGACAACCACCCCCACCTCCGCGGCCGAAAGGATCCGGTCTCAGCGACAGAACACGACACGCCGCAGCTCCAAGACAACGACTGGGGCATAGACCAGGTGCTCTACGAGACAGAGCACGACGTGCGACGCCTCAGAGATGACGAAGCCCGCCGCTGGGGCTATGACGGCGGTCTAGGGCTATGAAACAGCTCTAGGCCCAGCAAACGACAGCGCGAAATAACTCATCGCGGGGGCGAGTCCAAACTCGTCGAGTTCAAGCAGACCGCACGAGTCAACGTCCGTACGCACAAGCGCGATCCCGTACTCGGGCTAGTGGTGATCAAGACGGTCGCAGGATTCATGGACGCCGAAGGCGGATCGCTTCTGATCGGCGTGACCGACACGGGCCAGTTGTCCGGCATCAGAGCAGACCTCAAGAGCCTCGGTAGGAGGCAGACCACCGATGGATTCGCGCTGTGACGCCCTCACTCGATTCGGCCTCGTGGGCGAGGCGGCGGGCTCGGTCTTGCGCTGGTCGTAGTGCTTGAAGGGTCCCAGCGGTGCCTGTAGAGTGCTCCGACGGTACGGCGAGCACTGCGCGACACCCGCCGGCTGAACAATTGTCTCTTGGCTCTTGGTGGTGAAGGGCTCTCCACAGTTGAGAACATCGGGCGATGACCCCGACGTGACCATCCCGAGCCCGGACCGGATGATGTGAAGGAAGCGATGTCTCTAGGTACTGAAGGTGAGCAGCGAGCCGAGGTGCTGCGTCCGCGCGAGGCCGCCAGGTACGTCGGCTTGAGCCGTCCCACCATTGACCCCTGGCGCAAAGCTGGCAAGTTCCCCAAGGCGCTTCGGCTCGGCGCCCAGGCCATCGGCTGGCGCCGCTCTGACCTCGACGCGTGGTTGAACGAGCGCCCGTTGGTGTGATCGCCCCGAGCAGGCGGCCCGACTCCGCGCTTGGGTCCGACACTTGATCAGACCGCCGTCGCGCAGCCATCATGCACCGTAAGCGCCGGGCTAGGTGATGTGGGCGGCCCATTGCTGCATGAGGGGGCGGCGGCGTTCGAGCATGTCTGAGCGGGCGGATGCGCCCTCCACACCGCGCACGGCGTGGCCCAATGCCATCTCGGCGAGGTCGCGAGGCACGCCGGTGTCTGAGCACCACGAACGGAACGTGGCTCGTAGTCCGTGGGCCGAGGTGGGGATGTCGAGGTCGCGCAGCAGCTTCACATAGGTGTTCTCTGACACCGCTCGACCTGTGACCGGAGAGGGGAACACCAGCCCATCGGCATCGGTGCCGCCGCGGGCTTGGGTGAGCAGTTCGACAGCTCATGCGCTGAGCGGCACTCGGAACTCGGTGCCGGTCTTGTAGCGCACTGCGGGGATCGCCCACACCGCAGTGCCGAGGTCGAACTCGTCCCAGGTGGCGTTACGAACCTCTCCGGGTCTCGTCGCAGTCAACACCAGCAGCTCAAGGGCTCCTTTGGTGGCGGCGGCTGCCTCCGATGCGCGGATCTTGTTGAGCGCGTCGGGGAGGTCGCTGTGGTGCAGCGCCCGATGGTGGTTGGGGCGGTGGCGGTGTTTCGGCATGGTGGCGACGGCCGCTGATGTGGGGTCGGTCTCTCTCAGGCCGCGGCCCATCGCCCACTTCATGGTGGTGGAGATCCGGCGTGCTGTGCGGCGGGCCAGCTCGGGGCGGTCCCACACCCGGTCAAGCACCGCCACGACATCGGCGGCGGCCACATCTGCCACGGGCATCGGTCCGATGGTTGGAACGATGTGGCGGGCGAGCAGCGACCGCCACTGCTGTTCGGTGTTGCTGGTGGGCTTCCAGTTGGGGCGGTGCAGGTCGATCACGGCTGCCATCGCCTCGGCGAAGGTGACGGCGTGGCGGCGGCGGGGGTCGCGGCCTTCTTCGACGGCTTGACGGTTCGCCAGTGCGCGTTCACGGGCCAGTGCCAGCGAGACGGCCGGGTAGCTGCCCAGGCCCAGGCTCACGGTGCGTCCGCTGATGCGTAGACGTTGGGCCCAGGTCTTGGACCATCGGCCGTTCGCGGTGGGCTTGACCAGTAGGCTCAGTCCGTGACCGCCTCTGCCGTCGCCGTAGCGTCCGGGCCGGCTGATCGAGCGTACGAAGGCCGCTGTCAGTGTTCGAGGCCGCTGCAAGGTCTGATTCCCTTCCCGCTCGGGTGGTAACAGAAGTGGGTGCGAATTGCGTGATGCCCGTCGGGACTCGAACCGGCGAGGCCCCGCGAGACCCCGATCTGTATACCAGTCGTGTTACCACTTCTCATCCGACAACGCACGATACAGGGTGGCACACGCCGACACAAGCAAACCGACAGTTACCCCTTCTGAAATGGGCTTTCACCTCGAAGAATTGGCCCGCTACAGCACCTCGTGGCACCCGCTGTCACAGTAGGGTATGATTCCTACCCCGACCACCACCCCAAGGCCACGGCCGCTGGGACACCAGCTCCC
>JAJDZO010000193.1 GCA_022824605.1 Acidimicrobiia bacterium | reverse complement strand
GGTATCCGAGGGACTGAGCACCCCACATGGGAACCCACGCCGCGGGTTCCGGCGAGGCTGGCGCGGATCCCGCTGATCCCATCGACTGGGACCTGGCCCGCACGGTGGCGTTGCGCACGGCCCGGCGCGAACCCTACGGCGCACCGCGCTGGCGCAGCGGCCTGGAAGAGGAATTCGCGGACTGCACCCAGCGCGCCGAGGAACTGGTGGCCTCCTGCACCGGCCTGCGGTCGCTGTCGGGCCCGGCCCGGGGTCGGGTCACCGACCGAGTCGGTTGGATCGATGCCAATCTCGCCTCGTTCCGGCGGCTTCTCGGCCCCCTCGCATCCAAGCTGGGCACAGAATCGTCGGGGAGGCTGGCCCCGATCACCCGCCGTGTGGCCGGCGCCGAACTCGGCGTCATGCTGGGCTGGATGTCCACCCGGGTGCTCGGCCAGTACGACCTGCTCATCATCGAGGACGAGAAGCCCGAGGAGCAGGACATCGTCTACTACGTGGCCCCCAACGTGTTGTCGCTGGAGAACCGGTACGCCTTCGACCCCGCGCAGTTCCGCCTGTGGCTCGCACTCCATGAAGTCACCCACCGGGCCCAGTTCACCGGCGTGGAGTGGATGCGGCCTCACTTCATCGGCCTGGTCGAATCGGTGCTCGACTCGGTGGACCCCGACCCGAAGCGGATCGCCGCCGCGGTGGGGCGGGTGGTGGAGGCTCGTCGCCAAGGCGAGGATCCCCTGGCCTCCGGCGGATTGATGGCCTTGTTCGCCTCGGAGGCGCAGATCGAGACCCTGGAGCAACTCTCGGGACTTATGAGCCTCCTGGAGGGCCACGGCGACGTGACCATGGACCGGGCCGGTGAAGGGCTGGTTCCCTCCGCGCCCCGGTTCGGGCGGGTGATGCGTCGGCGCCGGGAGTCGGTGCGCGGGTTCGCCAAGGTCTTCCAGCGCCTGATCGGGCTCGAAGCCAAGATGAAGCAGTACGCCGAGGGCGAGCACTTCATCGAGTCGGTCGAATCGGCCGGGGGCACCGCCTTGCTCGACCGTGTGTGGGAGCGCCCCGAGAACCTCCCCCGCATCGCCGAGATTCGCAATCCCCGCGACTGGGTGAGCCGAATGGGCCTCGTCGAGGCGGCGGCCTGACGCCAGGACCGGCGTGAGCGGCAGCACATCTCGCCCTGCGTGCAGTCTCGAGTCCTGCGGCCAGGTTTCTCCGCACAGAAGGCCTGCTTGAGCGCCGACGCAGGCTGGAGGCGGCTGGGACTGCCATGAGCGAGGCACCGAGTGGCGCCGTCCCGACAGTGCGCATCGACGATCTGCTGGCCCGCTGCACCTTCCCCGCGCCTGGTACCGCCGTGGCCTGTGGCCTGTCCGGCGGACCGGACTCCGCCGCCCTGGTCGCGCTGGCCGCCGCAACCGGGCTGGAGGTGACCGCCTGGCATGTGGACCACGGTCTGCGCTCCTCGTCGGGTTGCGACGCCGAGGCGGCCCGTGCAATCGCCACCCGGTTGGGCGCAGCCTTCGAACTGCGTCGGGTGCGGGTGGACCCCGGCCCAAACCTCGAGGCCCGGGCCCGCATCGCCCGCTACGAGGCGCTGCCCGACGATGTGCTGGTGGGCCACACCGCCGACGACCGGGCCGAGACCGTGCTGTTCAACATCGGTCGGGGCGGTGGCCTCGCCGGCGCGGCCGCGCCTCACACCGGGGTCGGGCGGCCGCTGTTGCGTCTGCGCCGCTTCGAGACTCACGCCCTGTGCGAGCAGCTGGCGCTGGCCTGCGTGCACGACCCCATGAACGATGATCGGTCGTTCGCCCGGGTGGCCATCCGCCACGAGGTGATGCCTGCGTTGGCCGAGGCCCTGGGCCGTGACCCAGTTCCGCTGCTCAACCGTCATGCCGATCTGGCCTCACAGGCGCTGGAGGTCGTCGCCGAGTTGGCCGCGGATGTGGATCCGACCAGCGCGGCCGAGTTGAGCGCCGCGCCCGCGGCGGTGGCCGCAGAGGCGCTGCGGGGATGGATCGCGGCCGAGGTCGGTTCGCCTCCCACGGCCGCATCCATCGACCGTGTGCTGGATGTGGCCCATGGTCGCTGCGTCGCCACCGAGATCACCGGCGGCCATCGGGTGGCCCGTACCGCCGGCCGCCTCCGCATCGAGCCCCCATCCGGCGCATTGACCTCATAGACGCCCCCGCGGCGTCGGGTATGGTGCGAGGATGAGCTTGGCGCCGGAGCACGCCGCCGCGCAGATGCCGAAGCCGCCCGGATCGGTCGGGCGCGTCATCATCACCGCCGAGGAGCTGCGGGCCCGCACTGAGGCGATCGGCGCGGAGATCACCGCCGACTACCAGGGGCGCCCCCCGCTTCTGGTGGGTGTTCTCAAGGGTGCCTTCGTGTTCATGAGCGACCTGGCCCGGGCCATCGACTTGCCGGTGGAGATCGACTTCATGGCCGTGTCGTCCTACGGCCTCAGCACCGAGTCGAGCGGGGTGGTCCGCATCATCAAGGATCTCGACACCGACGTGCGTGACCGTCACGTGGTGCTGGTGGAGGACATCGTCGACTCCGGTCTCACCACCGACTACCTGGCCGAGCTGCTGCAGGCCCGGCGCCCGGCCAGCTTCGCCATGTGTGCCCTGCTCGTCCGTGAAGACGCCCGTACGGACGGCATCCGCTACGTCGGATTCTCGGTGCCGGCCGACTGGCTGGTGGGCTACGGCCTCGACGTGGCCGAGCGCTACCGCGAGCTTCCGTCGGTTCATCTCTTCGATCTGGACGACCAATGAGCAACAAGTGGGCCGAAGGGATCGAGCCTCGGGGCTTCCGGTGGATCATCACCGACCGCTTCGGCGTCTGCGAGCGACCTGGCGGCCACGGCCAGGGTCACCGCCCCGTGCGCCGCCAGGAGGAGATCATCTGGCTGGGCCGCCACGAGATCAGCCTGATCGTGAGCATCACGTCGATCCCCTACAACCTCCACGACTACGACGAGCATGGACTGGCCTACACCCATCTGCCCTTCTCGGATCGCAGCGAAGGAAGCGAGCACCTCGAGCGGATCTTCGCCACCATCCGGGAGCACTCCGCCGACGGCCGGGTGGTGCTCCATCACGACGCGATTGGCGACCGGGTCTCGGGCGTGGTGGCCGGCTACCTGCTGTGGTCGGGGCTCGTCGACAGCGGCCCGAAGGCCATCACCATCGCGGAGCGTCTGCTTGAACGCGAGCTCGGACCACTGGCACGCGAGATCGTGTCGATGGCTCGACAGATCACAGCCGGAACGACTCCGTCCGACGCGGTTGATTCGGTGGCCCGAGCGGCCGATGAGCGGAGCCAACAAGAGCAGGAATGACCGCTGCGCAACCACTCACCCGCACCAGCGAGCGCAATCGGTTCGGCTCGTCATAGCAGCGGGGGTGAGCGGGCAATGCCGCGGTTGGTACGCATCATCCACGCGACGGGCCTGGGCTACCGCCTTCGCCTGCGGGGGTGAGCGGGCAATGCCGCGGTCGGTACGCATCATCGGGAACGGGCGGGCCGGAGGCGCCATGGCCGCGGCGCTCGGCCAGGTGGGGTGGCACCTGCATCCGGTTCTGGGCCGGTCGGCACCTGCTTCCCACATCGCGCAGGCCGCCGTCGACACCGACCTGGTGTTGATTGCCACGCCCGATGCCGCAGTGCCAGAGGTGGCCGCCGCTATCGAGCCTTGTGCCACGGCGGTCGTGGCGCATCTGGCTGGGTCGCTCGGCCTTGATGCGGTCGGCGCTCACCCTCGGCCTGCGGCCCTGCACCCGTTGGTGTCCATGCCCGACGCCGCCATAGGCGCTCGACGCCTGCAATCGGGGGGATGGTTTGCGGTGGCCGGTGATCCGCTGGTGCGCGAGGTGGTGGCCGATCTCGGCGGTCGGGCCTTCGAGGTGGCCGACGCCGACCGAGCCGCCTATCACGCGGCTGCGGTGATCGCCTCCAACCATCTGGTGGCCCTGCTAGGACAGGCCGAACGCATCGCGTCGGGCGCCGGGGTGCCTTTTGCCGTGTTCGGTGACCTGATTCGGGCCACCGTCGACAACGTCGAGGAGCTCGGCCCGGCCGCAGCCTTGACCGGTCCCGCAGCCCGCGGCGACCTCGACACGATCCGGCGGCACATCGAAGCCATCGCCCCGGCCGAGCGAGCCGCCTACGAGGCAATGTCACAACAGGCCCGCCGCCTGGCCGGCCATGAGGAGTCGGTGTGATGACCGCCGCGCCGCCGTCGGGGTGTGCTAAACGAGCCGACAGTTCCGCCGGCCTCCGGGATTCGCCGTGAACACTGCCGCGCCGGTGTGCGAGTCCACTGTCGACGGTCTGCGGGAGCGGCTGTTCGACGCTCGGGCGGCCGGCCGCAGCGTCGGCTTTGTGCCCACCATGGGATTCCTGCACACCGGGCACCGTTCGCTGATCGAGCAGGCACGGACCGACAACGACGTGGTGGTGGTGTCGATCTTCGTGAATCCGCTGCAGTTCAATCCGGGCGA
>JAJDZO010000169.1 GCA_022824605.1 Acidimicrobiia bacterium | reverse complement strand
CCTACGGTCCGAGAAGAACACCTTCCCCGGACTACTGACGCGCACCTCACGCCCGTCGACCATCAAGGTGAGGCTCTCGCCAGGCATCAGTCCTCTCGCCTACTGAGCAGTCCGCCTCAAACCAGCAACACAGCCGGCCTTGAATGCCGCCGGCTCCTAGAGGCCGAGCGAATAGGCGAGCGAGCGCGCTCCATACGGGCGAGGCCGTGGGCAGTCATGCCGTGGTTTGGGCGGCCCGTGAGCGCAGCGAAAAAGAGCGGGAAACACCCCGACCCGACGCGACAAACCTGCATCTATCTGCGCGCCCTCCTAGTCGCCCGTTTCGAGGCGGTGTAGTAGGGCGTCTACTGCTAGGTGGTAGCTGGTGGGGCCGAAGCCGCAGATCACTCCTATGCAGACTGCGGCTACCGCGGAGGTGTGACGGAAGTCCTCGCGGGCGTACACGTTGGACAGGTGGGTCTCCACTACGGGCACGTCGACCGCGGCGATGGCGTCTCGCAGGGCGATCGAGTAGTGGGTGAGCGCGCCCGCGTTGAGCACCACGCCGTCGGCGGCGCCCTCCCCGCCCCCGGCGGCCTGCTGGATGGCGGCCACCAGGTCGCCCTCCAGGTTCGACTGCACGTGGCGCACCGTTGCGCCTCGCGACTCGGCATGGGCGGCCACGTCGGCCATCAGCTCGTCGAGGGTGGCCCGGCCGTAGATGTCGGTCTCGCGGTTGCCCAGCAGGTTGAGGTTGGGACCGTTGACTACCAGGATCGTGAGTGCCATAGCGCAGTTATAGCCCGAGCAGCGCCATCACCGCGGCAGCCACCTCGTCGGCGCTGCGGTCCTCGGTGTCCACCGAGGCGTAACGGCCGTAGCGCTCGGCCCGAGCCTCCAGGAGCTGGCGCACCCGTGCCGAGGCGTCGGGCACGTCCAGCAGCGGGCGCCGGGCCGTGTCGCCTATCCGTTCGACGATGGTGTCGGGATGAGCGGTCAGGCACACGACATCGGCTGTGGGTCCCAGGCAGTCCACGCACTCGGGATCGAGCATCATCCGCCCGCCGGTGGAGATCACCAGGCCGGTGCGACCTCCCAGCTCGCGAGCCACGGAGCGCTCCAACGCTCGAAAGCCTGCCTCGCCCTGCTCCTTGAATATCTGCGTGATCGGTCCGGACCGCGACTCGATCACCTCATCGGTGTCGACAAAATCCAGGCCGAGGCGTTCGGCCAGGATCCGGCCCACCGTGGTCTTCCCGGTACCCATGAAGCCGGTGAGGACAAGGTTCTTTCCCGCGGCCGGTCGCACCCCCACGAGGCTACGGCCAGCCGTCTCATCCCCAGACAAACACGAACTTGATGTAGTTGAGCGCACCACAGCGGCACAACTACATCAAGAACGGAGCCGACGCGACACTCAGCGGCATTGCCGGGCAGACTCTCCGCGGTGGATTACGGCTTCTTCGGCGTGCTTCGCGAGCGTTTCGCTTCCGGGATGCAGCGTCCCATGTTGCGTGCTCCGGGACGCCCCACGGCAACCTACGGAGACATCGACGCCCGATCGGAGCGGGCCGCCGGGTGGCTCCGCAGCCAGGGCGTGACGCCCGGTGACCGGGTGGTGGTGCAGCTCACCAAGTCGATGGACGCCGTTGCGCTCTACCTGGGCGTGCTGCGCCTCGGCGCGGTGTATGTGCCGCTCAACACCGCCTACACCAACGCCGAGGTCGACTGGTTCGTGAACGACGCCGAGCCCGCCGCGGTCGTGCGCGACGCCGACGCGCTGACCAGCGGACTCGACCGTACGCAACCCTGGGGTGACATCGCCGCGGTTGGACCCGAAGACCTTGCCGCCCTCGTGTACACATCGGGCACGACCGGGCGGCCCAAGGGGGCCATGCTCACCCACGGCAATCTGGCCAGCAACGCGCTGACCCTCAACAAGGCCTGGGCCTTCGAGCCCGACGATGTGCTGCTGCATGCCCTGCCCGTCTTCCATGTGCACGGGCTCATGGTGGCGCTGCACACGGCCATGCTCAGCGCCTGCGAGATGATCTTCCTCGACCGCTTCAATCCCGGTGAGGTGCTCGCCTGCCTCCCCGACGCGACGGTGATGATGGGGGTGCCCACCTACTACAGCCGGCTCATGGCGCTCGACGGCTTCGACGAGTCCGCCTGCGGGCGCATCCGGCTCTTCGTGTCGGGCTCCGCGCCGATGACCGCCGCCCTGCACCGGGCCGTGGCCGAGCGCACCGGTCACGAGGTGCTGGAACGCTACGGGATGAGCGAGACCCTGATGATCACGTCGAACCCCTACCACGGCCCACGGGTGGCCGGCACGGTGGGCCCCGCGCTGGCGGGCGTCGAGGTGCGGGTGTGCGACGACGACGGCACACCGGTCATAGACCAGGCCGGAATGGTGCAGGTGCGGGGCCCCAACGTCGGCCCCGGCTACTGGCGGCGGACCGACGCCACCGCGCAGTCGCGCCTCGCGGAGGGCTGGTTCATCACCGGCGACGTAGGCCGCCTCGACGCCCACGGCCGCCTCACGCTGGAAGGACGATCCAGCGACATGATCATCTCGGGGGGACTCAACGTGTACCCCACCGAGATCGAGCAGGCTCTCGATGCCCACTCGGCGGTGGCGGAGTCGGCGGTGGTGGGCCTGGCTCACCCCGACCTCGGCGAAGCGGTCACCGCCTTCGTGGTGCCGAAGCTCGAAACCGCGCACGGCAACCGTCCGCCCGAGCACGACACCACAGACGACAGCAGTCCGCCCGAGCACGATCTGGTCGCCGCCCTCGGCGATCTGGCCCGGTTCAAACACCCCAAGCGCTACGTGTGGGTGGATGAACTGCCCCGCAACGCCATGGGCAAGATCCTCAAGGCCGAGCTGCGGATCCGCTACACAGACCTTTATGGGAACTGAACCCAGCCAGCGCCAGAATACGCAGCAATGACCGCACAGAAACAGCCGGCCGGCCGTTTCGCGGCGTCGATCCTGGGGGTCGGGCTCAGTGCGGCGCTGGCCTTGGCGGCCTGCGGCGACAGCGCCGACACACGCCACGCTCCCACGTCCGATCATCTCGGTGACGGCTCGTTGGGAATAGTGGAGGTGGAGCCCGGCGACGCCGTGCAGATCCGCTCGCTCAACACCATCACCGGCGACGTCGCCTACCTGGGTATCCCCAACCAGCGGGGAGTGGAGCTGGCCGTGGCCGACTTCGGCCCGGTCCACGGCTTCGACGTGGAACTCGGAACCCGATACGACGATCTGTGCTCGTCCGACGGGGCCCAGGCCGCCGCTCAGACCATCGTGGCCGACGAGGATGTCGTCGGCGTGATCGGACCGTCGTGTTCCGCCGCGGCGGTGGCGGCCTCACCGCTCATCACCGCAGCCCAGATGGTGCTGATCGCTCCGTCGAACACTTCGCCCACCCTCACGTCGGACCTCGCCGGCAATCCCGGCCTGAACTACAGCGTCGGCTACTACCGAACCTCCAACAACGGCCTGCTCATAGGCGAGGCCATGGCCCGATTCGCGCTTGAGGGGCTGGGCCTGAGCACCGCTGCGGTCATCCATGACGGCGACCCCTACTCACGCTCGATCGCCCAGGCCTTCGCCGACAGCCTTGAGCGCCTCGGCGGCACCGTCACCGGTTTCGCGGCCATCAACAAGGAGGACACCGACATGGTGCCGGTGCTCACCGAGGTGGCGGCCGGCAATCCCGAAGCGCTGTTCTTTCCCATCTTCCAGCCTGCGGGCGACTTTTTGACCGATCAGGCTCCCGGAGTGCCGGGGCTCTCCGAGACGGTCATGCTCACCGACGCCTCCCTGCTCAACGACGGCTTCATGTCGCTGTCGCAGTCGGCGGGCGTCTACTTCTCGGGACCGGATCTGCGCTTCGGGGCGACGTCCAACCAGAGCACCGGCAAGACGCCTGAGAGCCTGCTCGACGACTACCGACAGACCTACGGCGAGGCACCCTCCGCGCCGTACTGGGCCCACTCCTACGACGCCACCACCCTGCTGCTCGAAGCCGTCACCGCCGCGTCCAGTGTGGTGGACGGCACCCTCATCATCGACCGGGCCGGCCTGAGGGAGCACCTCAACTCGGTGAGCGGCTACCGCGGCGTCATCGGCACGATCACCTGTGACCGCTTCGGAGACTGCGGCTCTCAGAAGACCACCGTCATCCATCACCTCGACCCCGACGACATCGAAGCCAGCCTGGCCAACGTCGTCTTCGAGTTCGCCCCCGAGTCTTGACCAGACTCCGGCACCGCCGCGGCCCGGCCTTGATGAGTAGGAAAGCGCGCGCCGGTGCCGTCACAGCGCTGCTGTCGGTCGCCGTCGCGCTGGTGTGGACGACACCGCCGGCGACGGCGCAACCCGCGGTGCTGCCCGAAGCGGTGGAAGCACGCGTCGGCGCGAGGTGGCTGCCCGACGGACAGGTCGAGGTCGCCTTGCAGCTGATCACCAGTGACGGTTCGGGCGGCCAGGCCCTGCTGCCACTCAAGCGCATGCTGCCCGCCGGACCCGGCCGCTCCCGATGGTTGTCGACCTCGCCCATCGCCCTGGAAGGGGTGGAGGTACGCGTAGCGGCGCGCCGGATTGCCGGCGACGACATCATCGTCGCGCTGAGGGAGCGGTCAGGATCCGGAAGCTGGGGCGAGCGGGTGATGCCGTCGCAGCACCGGCTGCGCGCCACCGCCCAGCCCAGAGCTTGGACGTGGTCGTCGCCGGTGACCATCGCCACGCGATGGCCCCACATCATTGCCTTCTACGGCCATCCCGGAGTCGCCTCCATGGGAGTGCTCGGCCATGGCAGCCCAGCCGAGGTGGCCTCCGAGATCGCCGAATGGACGGCTCGCTACGACGATCTCAACGGGCCGCGGGGCGCGGTCGGCGCCTACCACCTCATCACCGGTGTCGCCCAGGCGAATCCGACCTCCGACGGCCATTGGCTCTACCGGCTCTCCGACGACCGCATCGCCGAGTACGTCGAGGCGGCCCGGCAGCACGGACTGCTGTTGATCCTCGACAACCAGATCGGCTGGAGCGACCCGCTCGCGGAGGTGAAACGCCTCGAGGGCTTCCTACGAGAGCCGTTCGTCCATATGGCTCTGGACCCCGAGTTCGCGACCGAGCCGCTGGGGATCCGGCCCGGACTGGCCATCGGCGGCATCTACGGCGAGCAGGTCAACGAAGTGCTGCGCTACCTGTCGGAGTTCGTGCGCACCGAACAGTTGCCGAACAAGATCCTGATGGTTCACCAGTTCACGGGGCGAATGCTGCACAACCGT
The DNA here is from genome assembly GCA_022824605.1 of Acidimicrobiia bacterium. Classification (GTDB taxonomy): domain Bacteria; phylum Actinomycetota; class Acidimicrobiia; order Acidimicrobiales; family Aldehydirespiratoraceae; genus Aldehydirespirator. The sequence goes on along the minus strand of JAJDZO010000169.1, from coordinate 11,476 downwards.
GAGGTCATCAAGCCGCAGCCCGGTGTGGAGTTGTCGATCGACATGGACGGCATCGGCAGCCCCGGCGCGAAGCTGTACGGCTACGACCTCTTCGCGGCCACCGAACCGTCGCAACTGCCGGCCTTCAAGCTGTTCTTCGGCCAGGACAATCCGCTGTTGAGCCCTGAGGAGGTCCTGGCGATGGATCCGGTGCCCGACGTGATCATCTACCAGTAGTCGCACGGAGCGCGCAGCCCACGGAGAGTTACTTCAACAGCAGTCCGATCTGGCGGGACGTGGCCACCAGCGCTCCCGACGAGTCCCACAATGCGCCCGACTCGATCATGCGGCCGTCGTGGAGGTCGTGGCTCTCCTGGCGGACCTGGAGCCATCCGGGCTCGGGGATGCGGCGGGCGTGGACGGTCAACTCGATGGTCGGCACCCAGCCGATGAAGCCGAGCAGCGGGTACAGCGAGGGCGGCAGCGCGTCGGCGAAGAACGGCAGCGCCATCGTCGACGGCTCGGTGCCGTCACTGAAGCGGATCCACCCGTCGATCAGGGCCCGGTCGCTGCCGCCGGCGGGCGCGTGGTCCGGATCCACACGCACATCCACCCGGGTGAGGATCGGCAACTCCACGCCCTGTCTGAGGCTGTCGCGTCCCACGCACTCCTGCACCGGCGGGATCGTCGGCGCTGCCTCGGCTATCTCCGGGCCGCCGGGGCCGGAAGCCAGATCCGAGAACGCGGCCAGCACCTCGAGTCGCTGCTTGCCGTTCTGGTGCAGCGATCCCCGCAACGTGGCGACGTTGCGGCCCGGCCGCACCACCGACGCCCGCACCTCGGCATCGGTGTCGCCCGCGGCGGGGCGCAGGAAGTGGACCGTCACCGAGATCGGATCGCGCTGGGCAACGAGCGAGGTCATAGCCCTAAGCACCGCCGTGAGCGCGTAGCCGCCGTTGCTGTTGTCGCCGATGTTCCAGTTGGCCGACAGGCGGGTCGTCCAGCGGCCCTCGCCTATCGGCTCAATCGCCGTCTCGGCGTCGAACTGGCTCATTGAGCGACCACCCTCAGACACGTCGGGCGCGCCATTCGGACCTTCAAGTCAGCACCGGACACGCTGGTAGTCTGGCGCTTCGACAGACCTGCACCACCTGCAGGAGTTAATCCCAACCCGGAGAATCCCCATGCGCCTCGTGACCGTCCGGATCGATGGAGCCACCCGTGCGGGCCGGCTGTCGGGCGATGAGATCGTCCTGCTCGACGCACCCGACGTGCGGGCGGTGCTGCAGGCCGGTCCGGTCACCGCCGGCGAGGTGGCCGTGGCCGAGACGGGCGACTCGCTGGCACTGGACGACGCTGATCTCGCCGCGGTGGTGCCCGCACCCGACAAGATCGTCTGCGTCGGGCTGAACTACCGCGACCACGCCGCAGAAGGCAACCGGCCACTGCCGTCGGCGCCCATCTACTTCGCCAAGTACCGCCGGGCGCTGATCGGACCCTTCGACCCGATCCGGCTGCCGGCGCCCGAAGTGTCGACCAACGCCGACTGGGAGGTCGAACTGGCCGTGGTCATCGGCCGGGAGGTCCGCCACGCCACTGAGGACGAAGCGCTGGCCGCCATCGCCGGTTTCACGGTGCTCAACGACGTGTCGATCCGGGACTGGCAGACACGCACCCCACAACACCTGGCCGGGAAGACCTTCGAGGGCTCGACACCGGTGGGCCCTGCGCTGGTCACCACAGACGAGATCGGAGACGGCCGGGGACTGGACTTGAGCTGCACCGTCGACGGTGTCACCAAGCAGTCGTCCAACACCGATCAACTGCTGTTCGGCCCGGCAGAGTTGGTGGCCGACCTGAGCACGATCATCACCCTCGACCCGGGCGACATCATCGCCACCGGTACGCCCGCCGGCGTGGGGCTGGCCCGCAACCCTCAGGAGTGGCTCGCGCCCGGCATGGTGGTACGCACCGCCATCGAGGGCATCGGCGAGTTGGTCAACCGCTGCGTCATCGGCTGACCAACAGCCGACCGACCCGGCCAGAGCGCGCCACGGGTCACTGAAGTCGTGAGCGAGAGCCGTACATCGGCGGCGGTCACGGTCGCGCAGCTCTCGGTGGAGGCGCTGCGGGCGCTGGGCGTGGACATGCTGTTCTGCCTTCCCGGCGTGCAGAACGACGACTTCTTCGACGCCCTCGTCGACGCCCGCGACATCGCCGCGGTGGTGACCCGCCACGAGCAGGGCGCGTCCTACATGGCTCTGGGGGCGGCCCAGGCCACGGGGCGGCCGGCTGCGCTGTGCGTGGTTCCCGGCCCGGGCATGCTCAACGCCGGGGCGGGCCTCACCAGCGCCTACTGGGGCAATGCCAGGGTTCTGGCTCTCATCGGGGCCGTGCAGGCTCGGCTGCGCCATCGCAGCACCGGAATCCTCCACGACCTGCCCGACCCGGCCGCGGTACTGCGCCAAGTCACCAAGCACGCCGGCTACATCGGCAACGGCCTCGAGGCCGTCGGCGTGTGGCAGCAGGCCATCGACGAGCTCATGTCCGGCGGGGCCCGTCCGGTGGCGGTGGAGGTGCCCGTCGACGTGTGGCGCAAGCCCGCCGACGGCGCACTCGAAGCGCCCCGAGCCACCAATCCCGTCATCGACACCGAACGCATCGAAGAGGCCGCCCGCCTGCTCGGACAGGCCCGCCGACCGCTGATCATGGTGGGCGGCGGCGCCCAGGACGCCTCCGAGCCGGTCACCGAACTGGCCGAGATGCTGGAGGCCCCGGTCTTCTCGCGCGTCATGGGCTCGGGGGTGATCGACACCCGCCACCGCCTGCACGCCTATCTCACCGTCGGCCGTGACCTGTGGCCCACCGCCGATGTGGTGTTGGGTATCGGCACCCGGATGGAGTTCCCCAACGTGGAGTGGGGGGTGGACCCGGCCCAGACGATCGTGCAGGTGAACATCGACGCCGACGAGCTCGACCGCCACGGCACCGGCACCGTGGGCGTCCACGGCAACGCGGCCGAGGCGTGCCGGCTGCTGGTCGACGCTCTGGCCCGCCACAACCGCCGGCGAGACGACCGCAGCGCCGAGACGGCCCGGCTGCGGGCCGAGCACTTCGAGCGGATCGCCCACCTGGAGCCCCAGCTCAGCTATCTGCGAGCCATCCGGTCGGTGATGCCCGACGACGGGATCATCGTGGAGGACATGACCCAGGTGGCCTACGCCGCCCACATCGGCTACGAGCATCGCCGACCGAGGACGTATCTCGCCACCGGCGGGGCCGGCACCCTCGGCGCGGGCGTGGCCCAGGGCATCGGCGCGGCCGCGGCGGCGCCGGAGCGGGCCCAGCTCACCCTGGTCGGCGACGGCGGGATGCTGTTCACCGCCACCGAGCTGGCCACTGCGGTGCAATACGGCATCAACACCACCGTGCTGCTGTTCGACAACGGCGCCTACGGCAACGTCCAGCGCTTGCAGCAGCAGCGCTTCGGCGCCGACCGCACCATCGCATCCACGCTGCGCAACCCCGACTGGATCGCCTTCGGAGAGAGCTTCGGAGTGCGCACCGAGCGAGTGGCCGGTCCCGAGTCACTGCCGGCGACCCTTGAGGCCTCGCTGGCCCATCAGGGTCCGTCGATGGTGGTGGCCGACATCGCCGACGAGCCCGACCCGTGGCCGCTGATGCGAATGAGGCGCTAGAGCCCACCTACTAGGGTGATCGCGATGTTGCGAACGGGGCGACCCCGTCGGCGAACCTCACGCACCGGGGTCGACTGGTTCCTGACCTTCCTGCGGGTGGCGTTGTTGACGTTGGTGATCGTGGGCCTGCTGGCGTTCATCTGGCAGGAGATCGACACCGACAACCCGTTCGCCCGCTGGGCCAATCCCGACGCCACCGGCTTGACCGGAGCGCAGTTCCGGGGCCTGATCGTGTCGGGGGTGGCCCAAGGCTGCATGTACGGGCTGATCGCGCTGGGCTATTCGATGGTCTACGGGGTGCTCGGCTTCATCAACTTCGCCCACGGCGAGGTGTTCATGGTGGGCGCCATGACCGGGATGATCACCTCCAACAAGTTGGCCGACGCCGGCCTGTGGGAGAGCAACTTCATCGGGTCGCTGGTGTTCATCGTGGTCGTCTCGATGATCGTGTGCACCCTGACCGCGGTGGTGATGGAACGGGTCGCCTACCGGCCGCTGCGGGGATCGCCCCGCCTGATCCCGCTCATCACTTCGATCGGGGTGTCGTTCTTCATCCAGAACGCCTCCATCGTGCTGCTCGGCCCCGCAGCCAAGGCCTACCCCGACGTGCCCGACTGGGTGAAGGACAAGCACACCTTCATGCAGATCGAAGGAGCCCGGATCCTGGTGGTGGTGGTGGCCGCCGTGTCGATGGCGGTGCTGTGGTACCTGGTGGAGCACACCAAGGGCGGCAAGGCGATGCGGGCCGTGGCCGAGGACGCCGAGATCGCCGCGCTGATGGGGATCAACGTCAACCGCACCATCGTGAGGGTGTTCGCGGTGGGCGGCGCCATGGCCGGCCTGGCCGGGATCCTGTGGGGGATCCTGTTCCGCAGCGTGATCCACACCACCGGATTCCTGCCCGGCATCAAGGCGTTCAGCGCCGCGGTGGTGGGAGGCATCGGCCATCTCGGCGGCGCCATGGCCGGAGGGATAACCATCGGGGTGGCCGAGTCGGTGGGCCCGCTGCTGATCCTGGAGCCGCTCGGAGTGAGCGGGGTGTCGCAGTTGCGCGACGCGGTGGCGTTCGCGGTGCTCATCGGCGTGCTGCTGTTGCGGCCCGCGGGCATCTTCGGTGAACGCCTCCCCGCGGAGGACCGCACATGACCGCGGTGATGCCTCCCGGCACGGCGACGGCGGCCGCGGCGGCACCGGTCCCGCCCGCGCCGACGAGGCCGGTGCTGGCCCGGGACTGGCGGCGGCTGGCGCGCATGGCCGCGGTGGGTGCGGTGGCCCAGATCTTCATCGCGCTCTCCAACATGCCGGTGCGACTCGACGAGCGTGTCGTCGTCAAGCCCGTGCTGAGCCTGGGCTACCTGACGCTGCTGATCGTGCCGTTCGCGGCCGGGCACCGTGTAGGCCACCAGATCAAGCGTGAGGGAACGCCGGTGCATGCCGCGGGCGCTCACGAGGTGGCCGGAGGAGCAGCCTGCGGTGCGCTCGCGGCCGGAGGGCTGTCGCTGCTGGCGGTGCTGCTGGCCAACTTCGATCTGCGCGAGCCGCTCGTGAACTGGAGCCCGATGCTGGCCGAGTTGCTGGCCTTCGGCAACTCCACATCGTTCGCGGTGGTGATCTGGCTGCTGATCGGAGCCGCGGTGGGCGCGTCGGGCGGGCTGATGCGGCTGCTCGGTCCGAGGACTCGCCGCGCCGCGGTGACCATCGCCATCACGGTGGCGGGCGTCGCCGTGATGGAACCGCTGGTGGTGGACCTGGCCGAGGGCATGGGCCTTGAGGCACTGACCGACCGTCTCTACGCCCGCCGGGGCGGCCTCGAATGGGTCAGCGCGCTGGTGCTGGCCGCCGTCGCCGGGATCCTTGCCGTTCTCGGCCGGGGACGGCTCCGTGAGGCTCGCAACCGCATCGCGGTCCAGGAGGGAGCCAAACGGACCCGCACCAACTTCGGACTGATCCTGCTCACCGGCGCGGCGCTGGTGATCCTGCCGTTGTTCGCGGGCAAGCTCACCAACGAGCTGCTGGCCAATGTCGGCCTGTTCGTGCTGCTGGCCCTGGGCCTCAACATCGTGGTGGGTCTGGCCGGGATCCTGGACCTGGGATATGTGGCCTTCTTCGCGGTGGGCAGCTACACCGCCGCGGTGCTCACCGCGGCGACATCGCCGCGCATCCACCCCGAGATGCCGTGGCTGGTGGCCCTCATCTTCGTGGTGGTGATCACCGGGCTGGTGGGGTTGTTCATCGGCGCGCCGGTGATCCGGATGCGGGGCGACTACCTGGCCATCGTCACCCTCGGTTTCGGCGAGATCATCCGGCTGCTGTTCCTGTCGGACTGGCTGTCGGGCACCTTCGGCGGCTCGCAGGGCATCACCAAGATCCCCGGCGCGGGGATCTTCGGGTTGACCAGCGTGGCCGGCACCGACCCGCGCCGCGTCTTCTACCTGGTGCTGGCCTTCTGCGCCATCGCCATCTACGTGTCGTGGCGACTGGAGCGGTCCCGGCTCGGCCGGGCCTGGATGGCGGTTCGAGAGGACGAGACCGTGGCCGAGGCCATGGGCATCAACACCGTCAACGTCAAGCTGCTGGCCTTCGTGGTGGGGGCCATTCTGGGCTCGTTCAGCGGGGCGATCTTCTCGGCCAAGGTCGGCTCGGTCTTCCCCAACAGCTTCCTGATCCTGGTGTCGATCGTGATCCTGGTGGTGGTGATCTTCGGGGGCATGGGCAGCATCGTGGGCGTGATCGCCGGCTCGGCCGTGCTGATCGGGGTGCTCGGCGGCCCCAAACAGCCTGGACTGCTGGCGGAGTTCTCGGAGTTCAAGCTGCTGATCTACGGCGCGCTGCTGATCTGGATGATGCTGGCCCGCCCGGAGGGCCTGATTCCCAGCGTGCGCCGGTCGCGTGAGCTCCACCAGGAGGAGATGGCCCAGGACGCCTGGCTCAAGGGCCAGGTCGAGGACGACACGGCCAACGGCGACACTGCAACCGCACCGGCGACATGACCGCAACCGCCTCCCCGACGGTTTCCGCGACATGACCGCGACAACCGCTTCGGCGGTGACCCGGCCCCTGCTGGAGACTCGCAAGCTCAGCGTCGACTTCGGCGGCCTTCATGCCCTCGACCAGCTCGACCTCGAGGTTCACGAGGGCGAGATCGTCTCGGTGATCGGGCCGAACGGCGCGGGCAAGACCACCCTCTTCAACGCCATCACCGCCACCGTCGCGCTCTCCGACGGCGACATCTGCTTCGAGGGCGCTTCACTGCTCGGTCTCGACCCCAACCGGGTCACCGCCCGGGGCATCGCCCGCACCTTCCAGAACGTGCGGCTGTTCGCCAACATGACCGTGCTCGAGAACGTGATGGTGTCGCAGCATTGCCGCACCCGCCAGCACGCCTTCGGGGCGCTGTTCTACACGCCGTCGTTCCGGCGCGAGGAGGCCGAGATCCGCGAGCGGGCCGAGAAGATCCTCAGCTTCTTCGGATCCCGGCTGATGGGATACCGATTCGACCAGCCCGCCTTCACCCTCTCATATGCCAACCGGCGCCGGCTGGAGATCGCCAGAGCCATGGCGACCCAGCCCAAGCTGATCCTGCTCGATGAGCCGGTGGCGGGGATGAACCCGGTGGAGTCGGCCGAGCTCACCGGACTGATCGGACGCCTGCGCGACGAGTGGGGCTTCGCCATCGTGGTCATCGAACACCACATGGACGTGGTGCGCGAGGTATCGGACCGGGTGGTGGTGCTCGACCACGGCACCAAGATCGCCGAAGGCGACTACGAAGAGGTGTCCAACGACCCCACCGTGATCGAGGCGTACCTCGGCCACGGAACCGAGACCACATGAACGCCGACGGAGGCGTGCGGGCTGAGCAGACGCCTCTGCTGGAGATGCGCTCGGTGAACTCCCACTACGGCGCGGTCCACGCCCTCAAGGACGTGAACCTGTCGATCTATGAGGGCGAGCTGGTGTGCCTGCTGGGCGGCAACGCCAGCGGCAAGTCCACCACCCTCAAGACCCTGCTCGGAATGCTCAAACCGACCTCGGGGGAGGTCGTGCTCGACGGCGAGGTCGTCAACGACAAGCCGACGAGCTACCGGGTGGCCCGGGGCGTGACCATGGTGCCGGAGAACCGCCGCCTGTTCAAGCGTCTCAGCGTGCGCGAGAACCTCGACCTGGGCGCCTACCTGCGATCCGACAGCGACGGCATAGCCGCCGACCTGGAGCGGGTGTTCGAGCTGTTCCCCCGGGTGAAGGAACGCCTAAGCCAGAAGGCGGGAACGCTGTCGGGCGGCGAGCAGCAGATGGTGGCCATGGGGCGGGCCCTGATGGCGAAGCCGCGGGTGCTGTTGATGGACGAGCCGTCGATGGGCTTGGCGCCCGCGCTGGTGCAGAGGAACTTCGAGCTGATCGAGCAGATCCACGCCGCGGGCCTGACCGTGTTCATGGTGGAGCAGAACGCCAACATGGCCCTGTCGATCGCCGATCGAGGCTGGGTGCTGCAGACGGGCCGGGTGGTGCTCGACGACACCGCCGACAACCTCCTGGCCCACCCCGAACTGAGAGCCTCCTACCTAGGCCAATCCGACACCTGAGAACGTGAGCGGGTAGTCCCGGCTACCCGCTCTGCCTCTTAGACCGGTGTTCGGCAGCCGCGCTCTCAGTCGCGGTTGAGGGCTTGGACGCCGGCCAACACGCCCGCGGCGAGAAAGTACCCGGAGCTGTGGCCCACCGCGAGCAGCTCACACAGACTGGTCTCGGGGCCCGACTCGATGAGACGGCGCAGCGCCCGGACGGCTCTGCCCTCGGCCGCAGCTCGCAGCAGAGCACCCGACAGCGGCGCCGTGTGAGCGGCGCCATCGTCGATCACCGACCGCAGCACATCAAGACACTCAGCCTTGCGTGAATCTGAGCCGCCTCCGGCGTGCAGGGTCACGGTCGCGCCCGCCACTACGTCGTCGCCCGCCGGGGTCGCTCCAAGACCGAGCCCGATGAGCGCCTCGGCGCAACGGCGCACATGCGATGCCGCGCCGTCCATCAGCGCCTCACCGAACGCCTCGGTCCGTTCGAACACAGCGGTGGGTTCGGATGGTTCCGGCGCCCGCGCGAGTCCGGCCCGCAGCTGGGCAACACCCGCAGCGTCAAGGCCCCGTCCCGGGCCGCCGACGACCCGATCCTCGATCCAGCGGCGCACCACCACCTGCCGACGACGGGTCAGCACACCGCCGTCGCCCACCATCACCGCTGACGGCGCGTTGAGGGCATCGTCGAGCACGATCGGATCGACGATCACCGACACCGGCAACTCTATGCCTCCCGGTGCCTCCAGGCAGACCAGCGGGCCGCCAGTCTCGGGCTCGGGACCCAACAGCGCATAACGGCCCGCCACGGCCCCCAAGATCTGCATCGGCCGCGCCGGTGCCGTCACCGCGGCCCAGGCCCCCCTGCTCGCGGCGCCGTCAAGCACCGCGGCGGAGCCGACCGCAGCCGTGGTCACAACTCAGCGACCCCGGCCAGTTCGGCCATACGCGCCCGATCCACTAGACGCCCGTGGCTGATCACCGCGGCCGGAGCCTCATGGAAACGCAGCACCTCGGTCACGTTGCTGTGGCGGTGGATCACCAGGTTGGCAGGACTGCCCGGAGCGAGGCTGTGTCCCGTCAAGCCGACGGCCCGGGCCGCGTTGACGGTCACCGCGTCGTAGAGCCGCTCCTGCCCGTCACGGTGCATCATCCACAGCAGGTGACAGCCCAGGAAAGCGACCTCGGCCAGGTTGGAACGCCCCAGCGCGTAGTAGGCGTCGGAAACGTCGTCCTGGCCCAGGGCGACGTTGACCCCTCGATCCATCAGCTCGGCGACCCGGGCATGAAGCGGCCCGGTGTGAGGATCCGACACGACTGAGACCTCGGCCGCACGAAGCAGCGCCGTCAAGCGCTCAAAATACGGGTCGGGGTAGAGCTGCATGGCGCGGCAATGGTGGGCGAGCGCCCGCCCGGTCCACCCTCGCCGCAGGGCCTCGACGGCCATCGTCTCAAGCGTGCGCAGGCCGGGGTCGCCGGCGTCGTCGAGAAGCATCGACACGTCCGCGTCGAAGGTCTCGGCCACCTCGAAGGAACATCTGACGTGCTCGGCCATGTCGGCTTCGGTGTGCTCGATCCACGGGATACCGCCGACCACGTCCGCGCCGGCCTCCATCGCGGCGCGCAGCAGGTCGGCAGCACCGGGCTCGCGCACGATGCCGTCCTGCGGAAAGGCGACGACCTGGACTTCGACGACCCCCGAGAACTCGTCTCTGAGCTCGCACAGCACCTCGACGCCGCGTGTCTCGGCCTTCGAGTCGACGTCCGCGAAGGCCCGCACGACCGTGGTGCCATACCACGAGGCCATGGCCAGGACTCGGCGGGCCAACTCCAGCATCCTGTCGGCGTTCTGGGAGCGCTTGACCTGCGAGGCGGTCTCGATCGCTCTCATAGCGGTGCCCATCTCGCCGGACTGGTACTCCCGCAGCGCCCGCTCACCGAGACCTGCCAGAGTGAACACCTTGTCGAGATGCAGATGCGTGTCGACGAACGATTCGGTGACAAGCCCACCCCGCGCGTCGATCGCGCCGCCCTCAGCCTCGATCGACGACTGCTGCTTGCCGATAGAGGCGATGTTGCCGTCCTTCACGGCGACGGTCGAGAGGCCGTCTGTGCCTCGCAGCCTCGCATTGTGGATCGTCAGGGACTCTCCGCGTCCGGTGCTTGTCATAGCTGTCCTCCTGTGGCGGGGCATAGCCGGGTCGGTCGGGGCGTGATCGCTAGCGGCGACGGATGAAGGGTAGGGCAAGCGCGGCGGGCGGCTCGACGGAGCCTCGCTGCACCGAGAGGAACGCCAAGGCCAATGTGTAAGGGAACAGCAGCAGCAGCGAAGACGGGATCTCGGGGGCCCATGACCACGTCGGAGCCTGCACCGTCACCGCCAGAGCGAGGCCCAACAGGAACGTGGCACCCACCGTCCCCAGCGCGCTCCAACGTCCGATGATGACCGCGGCGAGGGCCAGGAACCCCCGGCCGTCGGTGGTGTTCTCACCGAAGCCCGACAGCTGCCCGATGGAGAGCGCCGCACCGCCGAAACCGACCAGCGCTCCGCACGCCGCCATGGCCTGGAACCGAACAGCCATCACCGACACGCCGGCCGCGTCCACTGCGGCGGGGGTCTCGCCGACGGCACGTATCCGCAGCCCCCAGCGGGTCGCCGCCAGCACATAGGCGACCGCGGCTGCGACCGGAACCAGCAGGTAGGTGGTCACTGGATGGTTGAACAGAGCCTGGCCCACTCCGGCGATGTCCGCGAGTCCGGGCACCTCCAGACGGCCGAAGCTCGGCGTGATGCGCACCTTGTCGGTCAGGTCGCTGAAGAGCACGGTCGTGGCGCCGAGGCCGACAAGGTTCACGCCGATGCCCACCACGATGTGGTCGGCGTCGAATAGCAGTTCGATCAGCGCGACCCCCGCCATCAGCATCGCGCCGAGCAGCATGGCGATCAGCAGTCCGGCCCACACAGAGCCGGTGGCGCCTGCTGTGTATGCCGCCGCGAACGCGGTCATCAACATGACGCCCTCGAGGCCGATGTTCAACATCCCGGCTCGCTCCGCGATCACCTCGCCCAAGCCGACGAAGGAGATCGGCGTCATGAGACGCACACCCGACGCGATCAGCTCGGTCACGGCGGCCCTTGCGATGTGAGGTCGGTCGGCTGCGATCGGCCGGGCCCCGTGGCGTCAACCGGGTCGACGTGCTCGACCGGGCTGCGCCGTCCGAGCAGCCGAT
>JAJDZO010000070.1 GCA_022824605.1 Acidimicrobiia bacterium | reverse complement strand
GCGCCCGGTCGGCCGCCTGGGATCCGAGTGCGACCACCGCGGCCGCTTCCACCGCGGCCAGCAGCTCGCGAAGGTTGCGCGGGGGTGGGAAGTACTCGTCCTCGTTGAGGACGCTCACCTCGGTGACGCCGTGCACCGGCGCGAGCCGCTCGATGACCCCCCGCACGAGGTCCTCGGGCGCCGAGGCCCCCGCGGTCACGCCGATCGTTCCTGTGAGGTCCGAAGGAATGTCGGCGGCGTCGTCGATCCTCAACACCCGACGGCAGCCCGCCTCGGCGGCCAGATCCACCAGCGACTGGGTGTTGGAGGAGTTCGCCGAGCCGATCACGAGCACGGCGTCGCACTCGGGCGCGATGTCCATCATCGCGGCCTGCCGGTTCGTGGTGGCGAAGCACAGGTCGCTGATGCTCGGCTGCCACAAGTCGGGGAAGCGCCGGCGGGCGTGGTCCAAGACGCCCTCCCACTCCCGATGCGAGAGCGTGGTCTGGGCCAGCACAGCCACCGGTTCGTCGAATTCGGGCAGCGCGGCGACGCCTCGGGCGCTGTCGACGCGGTGTACCGCCTTGGGCGCAACCGCCATCGTCCCCACCGCCTCCTGATGGCCCTCGTGGCCCACATACACGATCTGGTAGCCCTTGGCCGCCCGCGTCTTGACCTCGTGGTGCACCTTGGTGACCAGGGGGCACACCGCGTCCACCAGATAGCCGCCCCGGTCGCGGGCGGCCCGCACGACCTCGGGCGCCGAGCCGTGCGCCGACAGCATCACGGGCGCCCCGGCGGGCACGTCGGCGATGTCGTCCACGAAGATGACGCCCGCGTCCTCGAATCGGCGGACCACGGTCTGGTTGTGGATGATCTCGTGGTAGCAGTACACCGGCGAGTCGAAGGCCCGGATCATCCACGTCAGCGCCTTGATGGCCATGTCCACACCGGCACAGAATCCTCGGGGCGAGGCCAACAGCACCCGGTCGATCACACCTCTCAGGCTAGCGCCCCCGAGACTGTCCCTACCTGTGGAGGCTCAGTCAAGACGGGGGGTCCATGCGGCCGTCGCCGTCCCCGCGACCACATTCGGCCACGTAGAAATCCCTCCGCTCAGCCGTCAGGTTCAAGATGACTGGGTATCCACATTCTGCTGCGGTCATTGATATAGACTCGCCTCGATCGCTTCGTAGGCACGTCGTTCACGCGTGCGCTGCGATTAGCTTCAAACACCACTACAGGTATCGAAAGGCCATAATAGCCATGATCGCTGAAGAACAAGCAGACCAGTCTCAGATTGAGTGGCTGGGCACGACCGCGGCGGCCAAGCGCCTCGGCATCACGACACGAACTCTGTACCGGTTCATCGACGAGGGGTACATCGCTGCCTACCGGATGGGCCGGGTCATCCGCGTCAAGGGCGAGGATGTCGATGCCTACATCGATTCGTGCCGGATCGAGCCGGGCACCATCTCCCATCTGTATCCCGAGGTGGCGCCCAAGCCCGCAGACTCGGGTTCCGACGGCGACTAGCCCTCAGCGAGCCGGTGTCACAGCCGGATCTCGTAGTACCAGTTGGTGGGGTCCGACGCCACTTCGTGGCGCGCTAAGCGAGTAAAGCCCCCCGCTTCGACCATCTCCTTCAGTCGGGCCGGGTGGAGTCCCAGAGTGCCCAAGCCCTCGCCGCCGGGTTCTGACAGCGACGAGGACATGCAGTAGAACACCGACATCGCGTACATGTAGGGCAGCAGGGGGATCTTGCGGTTGGACTCCAGATCGCCCCGTCCTCGGATCTCGGCCACCAGCCACCAGCCGTCGGCGGCGAGGCTGCGCCCGGCGGCCGCCACCGCATCCTGTGGCCGGGGCAGGTCGTGAAGCACGTCCAGGGTCACCAGCAGGTCCGCGGGTCCGAATCGGTCCAGGTCGTCGAAGGTTCCGATCTCGAAGGTCAGGTTGTCGAGGCCTGCTTGTAGGGCTTTGCGCCGAGCCTCGGTGATGGCCCGCTCCGAAGGGTCGATTCCCACTACGGCGGCGGTGGGGAAACTCGACGCCAGCAGTCTGGACGCCACGCCGGCGCCGCATCCCACGTCCACGATGCGGGCGTCGCCGGACTGCAGCCGGTCGATGGCTCCGTCGAAGGCGGCCAGTACCTCGGGCACCAGGAAGCTCTCCTGGCGCGCCGCCGACATCGCGCACTGCATGTGGCAGGTGTGGTCGCCGTGCTCGGCCCAGGTCATGCCCACGCCCGTGCGGAAGGCCTCGGCCGTGCGCTCGATCTCGTCGTGGGTCATCGGCGGCCCGTAGACCCCCGGCATGAAGCACCAATGGTCGCTGGCGGTCAGGGCCACCCGCGCCTCGGGTGTGAGCGCGAACTGTCCTGCTTCGTGCTGAACGATCTCTGATGCGGACATGCAGTGCAGCCACTCTCGCACCCAGCGCTCCTTCAGCCCGGCCTCATCGGCCAACTGCTCGCTGGTGCACGGCCCGCACCGGCCCAGGGTGTCCCACAGGTTGAGGCGGGTGCCCAAATGCATCATGGCCGACACCATCTCGCCCTGCTTGATCCTGAACAACTCCAGGATGGCCAGCGGCAGCCTCTCAGGATCGAACTCGACGCGCATGCGACCTGCTGTGATCTTGGCGTTTGGTGCGCACCGGCGGAGCGCGGCTGCGATTCTAGGGGGTGGCACTTCCCGATTCTGTCGAGCTAGCCGAGCGGGCGACCGGAATCGAACCGGCATCATCAGCTTGGAAGGCTGAGGTTCTAGCCGTTGAACTACGCCCGCGTCCCCTCACGGTATCGCTCCGAGCCCAACCCAAGCACCCGTCTACCTGGCTGGCGTCAGTCGCGTCGCTGGCAGACAGTTGCGCTCCTGACCAGCCGCTGATCTTCGCGCCGCCGGAGGGTGATCTTTGGGGGCTGCGTCTGGGGGTGGGGGTGTCGTAGTGCTGTAGGGCGGCACCGGTACACTCGCTCGGGTGCGCAGCAGCGTGGAGACGCTCGACGACAACCGCGTCAAGCTGACCGTCGAGTTGGACGAGGCGGAGTTCGAGACCGAGGTCGAGGCGGCCTTCAAGCGCATAGCCCGTGAGGTGCGAATGCCGGGGTTCCGTCCAGGGCGGGCGCCTCGCCGTCTGCTGGAGGCCCAGCTAGGGCCACAGGCCGGGCGGGTGGAGGCCCTGAGGACTTCGCTTCCCGACTACTACGCGCGCGCCGTGGTCGAGCACGACGTCGACGTCATCGACGCCCCCGAGATCGACATAACCGAAGGTTCCGAGTCGGGGCCGGTGCGCTTCGACGCGGTGGTCGACGTGCGTCCGTGCATCGGCGTAGAGGGATACGGCGATCTGAGTGTGGAGATCCCCGACCCCACCGTCGACGACGACGAGATACAGGCCGAGATCGACCGGTTCCGCCAGCAGTTCGCCGAGCTGTCGCCGGTGAAGAGAGCGGCGCTCGACGGTGACCACCTCACCATCGACATCACCGGCACCCTGGGAGGCGAGACCGTCGACGGCCTCACCACTTCCGACTACGACTACCTGCTCGGCACCGGCGCCGTAGTGCCCGAGATCGATGAGAACCTGCGAGGCGCTTCAGCCGGCGACATCCTGGAGTTCTCCGCCGTCCATCCCGATGACGACGAGGATCGACGGCTGGGCTTCCGGGTGCTGGTCAAGGAGGTGCAACAGAGCGTCCTGCCCGATCTTGACGACGACTTCGTGGCGACCAACACAGAGTTCGATACTGCCGAGGAGTTCCGCGCCGCCCTCACAGACGGCCGATCCACGAGCCGGGTGCTGTACGCAGCGTCCGTGCGCCGTGAAGCTATCGCCGACGCGGTGGCGGCCCTGGTCACCGACGAGGTGCCCAACGCTATGGTGGAATCGGAGATGGATGCACGACTCCACAACCTGGTCGGCGACCTCTCCGGCCGCGGCTACGAACTCGACGACTACCTGGAGACCATCGGGCAGTCCCGCGACGAGTTCGAGGCCACCCTGCGGGTCAGCGCCGACCGCAGCGTCAAGCTGGACCTCGCGCTGCGGGCAGTGGCCGCGGCCGAGGGACTGGAGGCAGACTCCGACGCGGTGGACGCCGAGTTGCGGGCCGCCGTGCTCGCCGGCAGCAACGGAGCCGACGTGGACGCGGCGGTCGAGGCGGAACGGCTGCGTGAAGCGCTGGCGTCAAGCGGGCGCCTGTCCGACATGCGCGCCCAGATCTCCAAGCGGGCCGCCCTGGAATGGATCACCGAGCGCGTGGAGCTGGTCGATCCCGACGGCAAGATCATCGATCCCGAACTGCTCAACCCGCCCGCGGACGTTGGCGATAGCGCCGCGAGCCCTCAGGATGTAGCCGCCGACCAGTCACAGGACGACCAGTCACAGGAAGAACAATGAGCCCAATCGTCCGAGCCGACCAGCACGACCCAGCCGGAATGTTCGGCACCGCGCCTCGCAACTACCTGGTGCCGACCGTGGTGGAGCAGACCAACCGGGGCGAGCGGGCCTTCGACCTGTACAGCCGGCTCCTCAAGGAGAACATCATCTTCCTGGGCACCCCCATCGACGATGTGGTGGCCAACCTGATCTGCGCCCAGCTGCTGCACCTCGAGTCCGAGGATCCCGACAAGGACATCAACCTCTACATCAACAGCCCCGGCGGCGACATCAACTCGCTGTTCGCGATCTACGACACGATGCAGTACATCAAGCCCGACATCACCACCATCTGCTTCGGTCAGGCCGCATCGGCGGCCGCGGTGCTGCTGGCGGCGGGCACCAAGAGCAAGCGTCTGGCTCTGCCGCACGCCAAGATCCTCATTCACCAGCCCTATGCAGGTGCCCACGGCGATGCCAGCGACATCGAGCGGATCGCCACGGAGGTGGCCCGGCTCAAGCAGTCGCTGGAGGAAGTGCTCGCAGAGCACACTGGGCAGCCCATCGAGCAGATCGCGGCCGACACCGACCGCGACTTCGTGATGACTGCCGAGCAGGCCAAGGAGTACGGGATCATCGACGAGGTGATAGACGCGCGTAACGTGGTGGACAACAGCAGCGCCATCAGGGCGATCAGCTGACGCTCTGGCAGGGGAGGGGGGACGACCGCGTGGCCAAGCTCGGTGAGGGGGGCGAGCTTCTCAAGTGCTCGTTCTGCGGCAAGTCGCAGAAGCAGGTCAAGAAGCTGATCGCCGGCCCGGGCGTCTACATCTGCGACGAGTGCATCGACCTGTGCAACGAGATCATCGACGAGGAGCTGGCCGGACCGTCGGAGGATCCCGTCGGCGAACTCCCCGCTCCCCGTGAGATCTACGCCTTCCTCGACGACTACATCGTCGGGCAGGACAGCGCCAAGCGAATCCTCTCGGTGGCCGTCTACAACCACTACAAGCGGGTGCAGCTCGGCGAGAGCCAGGACCCCGAGATCGAGCTTCAGAAGTCGAACATCCTTCTCGTAGGCCCCACCGGCTGCGGCAAGACGCTCATGGCCCAGACGCTGGCCCGGATGTTGAACGTGCCCTTCGCCATCGCCGATGCCACCGCGCTGACCGAGGCCGGCTATGTGGGCGAGGACGTGGAGAACATCCTGTTGAAGCTGATCCAGGCCGCCGACTACGACGTGAAGAAGGCCGAGAAGGGCATCATCTACATAGACGAGATCGACAAGATCGCCCGCAAGAGCGAGAACCCCTCGATCACCCGCGACGTCTCCGGCGAGGGCGTGCAGCAGGCTCTGCTCAAGATCCTCGAAGGCACCTCCGCTTCGGTGCCCCCGCAGGGCGGCCGCAAGCACCCGCATCAGGAGTTCATCCAGATCGACACCACCAACGTGCTGTTCATCTGCGGCGGCGCGTTCGCCGGCATCGAGAAGATCGTGGAACGCCGCACCGGCACCCGAGGCGTGGGTTTCGGCGCCGACATCCGCCGTCCCGAGGACAAGGACCTCGGCGCCATCTTCTCCGAGGTGCTCCCGGAGGATCTCACCAGGTACGGCCTGATCCCGGAGTTCATCGGCCGCCTGCCGGTGATGGGGTCCGTCGGCAGCCTCGAACGAGACGCTTTGGTGCAGATCCTGGTCGAGCCCCGCAACGCGCTGATCAAGCAGTACCAGAAGATGTTCCGCTTCGAGAACGTCGACCTGGAGTTCTCCGAGGAGGCCCTTCAGGCGATAGCCGACGAGGCGATCAAGCGAGCCTCGGGCGCTCGGGGGCTGAGAGCCGTGCTCGAAGAGGTGCTGCTCGACATCATGTACGACCTCCCCAGCCGAGACGACGTCTCCAACGTGGTGATCGACCGCGAGGCTGTGTGCCGCAACGTGAACCCCACGCTGGTGCCCCTTGCCGACGAGGACGACACCCGCTCCCGGCGCGCCAGCTGAAGCAGCAGAGGCCTCTTCTTGGACTACGGCGCGGCCCTGGACCATCTGGAGACGTTGATCAACCATGAGGTCAAGCCGCGTGCGGGCCGTGTCGCCGGGCTGAGCCTCGAATCGGCGCAGAGCCTCACCGCCGCGATGGGAGACCCGCAGCGGTGCTACCGCGTGATCCATGTCACCGGCACCAACGGCAAAGGCTCGACGGTGCGGGTCACGGCCCGGCTGTTGCAGGAGATGGGTCTGCGCGTGGGCGCCTACACGAGTCCGCACCTGGTGGCGCCGACCGAGCGGATCTCGGTGGATGCGGAGCCCATCGATCCCGAGGCCTTCGGCGCCGCCATCGGCGACGTGGCCCGTTTCGCTGACTGCCTGGAGATGCGGGCCACCTGGTTCGAGACGGTGACCGCGGCCGCGTTGCAGCACTTCGCCGATGTGGCCGTGGACGTGGCCGTGGTCGAAGTGGGGATGCTGGGCCGTTTCGACGCCACCAATGTGGTGGACGCGCAGGTCGCAACGATCACCAACGTGGCCTTCGACCACACCGACGGCGTGGGCGACTGGCGGCGTGCGGTGGCCAGCGAGAAGGCCGGCATCATCAAGCCGTGCTCGACGGTGGTGTGCGGCGAGACGGATCCCGCCACCCGTGACGTGTTCCGGGCCGAGCCCCATGCCGCCATGTTCGAGCGCGACCGCGACTTCGCTGCGACTCGGACCCGGCTGGCGGTGGGCGGATGGCTGGCCGACCTTCGCACTCCCTACACGAACCACCGCGATGTGCTGGTGTCGCTGCACGGGCGACATCAACTCGACAACGTGTCATTGGCGGTGGCCACCGCGGAGGCCTTCTTCGAGGCGCCGCTGTCAGATGACGTGATCGGCGAGGCCCTAGCCAACGTGAACGTTCCGGGCCGATTCGAGATCGCTCGCCGGGATCCGCTGGTCGTGCTCGACGGTGCCCACAACCCCGACGGCGCCCGGGCCGCAGCTGCCACGCTCAGCGAGGACTTCGCACCGAGTGGCCGACGTTTCCTGGTGGTCGGGATGCAGTCCGGGCGCGACGTGGTGGGCGTGCTCTCCGGGCTCGAAGCCGGTCGGGCCGACCGGGTGATCTGTTGCACCGCTCCCACAATGCGGGGCATCCCCGCGACGGAGGTGGCCGCCGCGGCCGCGTCGCTCGGTGCGCCCACGGAGGCGATCGACGATGTGGAAGCGGCGCTCGACCGCGCCCTAGAGCTCGCCGATGCCGACGACGTGGTGACGGTCACCGGCTCCTTCACCGTGATCGGCGCAGCCAAGGTAGCCCTCAACGCGACGGGCCCGTGACCGCAGGCGATCACCGAGCGGGTAGCCCTCGGCCCGAGCGGGCCGTAGCATCGCTGGCCGTGAACCGGACGCTGGTGATATGCAAGCCCGACGCGGTCGAGCGCGGTCTGGTGGGCGAGATCCTCGGCCGTTTCGAGCGCAAGGGTCTGCGGCTCGTCGCGGCCGATCTGCGCACTCTCGGCGCTGACGTGCTCGCCCGCCACTACGCAGAGCATGTCGGCAAGGGCTTCTACGACGAACTCGTGGCCTTCATGGGCAGGAGTCCTGTGCTGGTGGCGGTGGTGGAAGGCCCGCCCGACACTTGGAGCGTGGTCCGCCAGATGATGGGCGCCACCGATCCCGTGAAGGCTGCCCCGGGGACCATCCGCGGCGATCTCGGAACCGAGGTCACCGAGAACCTGGTCCACGGAAGCGACTCGGCCGATTCGGCTCGAAGAGAAATAGGCATCTTCTTCCCGGAATTGCATTAGAAAATCATTGGAAATACTGCAATTCCTGACGGTAAGGGTCTCATGACGTGAATTGTGTGCGAGGGCTCGCGGTCGTCTACACTCCGGCTAGCGGACGGCCGGGTCTTTCTTGGCCCGGCGTCGGCGTCCCCAATCTGGTCGAGGCATCACAATGAGCACAGCGAACATGCTTTCGGGGCTGGGGTGGGTGATGGGCCGTGACATGGCCCTCGACCTCGGAACCGCGAACACCGTTGTGCATGTGCGGGGCGAAGGGATCGTGCTCGACGAGCCGTCGGTGGTGGCCATCAACACCCGGACCCGCAAGGTGCTGGCTGTGGGTGCCGAGGCGAAGAGCATGATCGGCCGCACCCCGTCGCACATACAGGCCGTCCGCCCGCTCAAGGACGGGGTGATCGCCGACTTCGACATGTGCGAGGAGATGCTGCGCTACTTCATCGAGCGTGTCCACAACCGGCGCTGGACCAAGCCCCGGATGGTCATCGCGGTTCCGTCGGGAATCACCGGCGTGGAGCAGCGGGCCGTGCAGGAGGCTGCCGAGTCGGCCGGCGCCCGCAAGCCGACCCACATAATCGAGGAGCCGATGGCCGCGGCGATCGGCACCGGGCTGCAGGTTTGGGAACCGACCGGGAACATGATCGTCGACATCGGTGGAGGCACCACCGAGGTGGCTGTCATCTCGCTCGGCGGCATCGTGTCGAGCCGGTCGATCCGGGTGGGAGGAGACGAGTTCGACAACGTCATCTCCCAATATGTCAAGAAGGAGCACTCCCTGCTGATCGGTGAGCGCACCGCCGAGGAGATCAAGATCGTGCTCGGCTCGGCGTACCCTCTCGCCCGAGAGGCCAGGGCCGACATCCGGGGCCGAGATCTCGTGAGCGGGCTGCCCCGAGTGGTGTCGGTCACCACCGAAGACATCCGGGAGGGCTTGGACGAGTCGGTCACCGCCATCTGCGATGCCGTGCGCGGCACGCTCGACCACACCCCGCCGGAACTCGCCGCCGACATCATGGAGGTGGGCATAGTGCTGGCGGGCGGGGGCGCGCTGCTGAGGAACCTGGACCAGCGGATCGCCAACGAGACCGGCATGCCGATCACGGTCGCCCAGGATCCGTTGCTCGCCGTGGTGAGGGGCTGCGGCCACGTGCTCGACAACTTGGACCAGCGGTGACCGTATCGGGCGAAATCTGACGCCGAGCGATGGCGGTCGTCCCGCGCGGCGGACGGTCTCGCTACGGCCTGCTGTTGCTGATTCTCACTGCTGTCACGCTGCTGACGCTTGACTTCCGCGGCTTCGGGCCGCTTGAGACCGCCCAGAGCCAGGTGCGCGACGTGCTCGAGCCGGTGGTTTCCGCAGTCGACACCGTGCTCGGGCCGGTGGCGGAGGTCTGGACGGTCATGTTCTCCTACAACGACCTGCGCGACGAGAACGCCAGGCTCCAAGACGAGGTGGACCGGCTGCGCAGCGCCGACATTCGCTCCGCCGCGCAGGCCGATGCCTTCGACCGGCTCCTGTCCGCAACCGGGGTGACCTATGTCGAGGGCATTGAACGCCTGACCGCCACGGTGCTGCGCGGCTCGGTCGGCAACTTCGACGACGATCTGGTGGCCATCGATGTGGGCCACCGTGACGGGGTGGCTCCCGGCATGGCCGTCGTCACCGCGGCGGGACTGGTGGGGCGGGTGGAGACCGCGGACGCGGTGTCGAGCACGGTGACCACCGTGAGCGATCCGAGCCTGGTCATCGGGGTGCGTCTGCTCGACTCCGGCGACGTCGGTCTCGGGCACGGGATGGCCGGAGATCCGACCCGCTTCGTGGTGGATGGCGGCCTGCGCTGGCCCGAGACCGGCGACCTCTCGGAGTTGCCCGCCGTCGGGAGCCCGGTGGTGACCGCGGCCGGGAGCCGCTATCCCGCCGACATACCGGTCGGGCGGGTGGTGTCCGTCGAGGCGGCCGAGGCGGATCTGGCCCAGGTGGTGACCGTCGAACTGGCCGCCGACACTGAGGATCTCGGTTACGTCACCGTGTTGTTGCAGCCGCCCGCCGAGGAAGCACCTGTCGGACCCGACTCTCCGTTCGCCGAGGAGTCGCCGTGAGGCCGACATGACAGCTCGCCAACCTCTCGCCGGAGTCGCCATCACAGCGGTCGGCCCGTTGGCGGTGAGGCCCACATGACGGCTCCGCAGTCGGTTCCGAATGTGATGCGGCCGCGCCGCCTGCTGGCCGGTGACAGCATGATCCTCACGACGCTGCGGCTCATGCTGGTGTACCTGGTTGCGCTGCTGTTCCAGTTGACGTTCTTCGCCGAGGTGAGGGTGGCCGGTGTCGCCCCCGAGCTTCCTGCGTTGGTGGCTGTGCTGGCCGCCGTGTTCGCCGGTGCCCGCAACGGTTCCTTGATCGCGTTCCTGGCCGGGTTGATGTGGGACGTCTACCTCTCGACCCCGCTCGGTCTGTCGGCGATCGCCTTCGCGTTGGTGGCTCACGCGCTGGGTGTCGTCACCGAGGATCTCGTCCACAGCACGCGCCTGCGGGTGGTGGTGCTGGCCTTCCTGGGCACCGCGGCCATGGTGACGGCCTACGCGCTGCTGGGCACCGTCGTCGGTGGGCGAGTCCTCATCGACGACCGGCTGCTGACCGTTGTGCTGGTGGCGTCGGCCCTCAATGCCTTGCTGTCGGTGGTGGTGGCGCCCGCGATGCGCTGGGCGGTGAGGAGCGAACCGATGCCCCGAAAGGCGCGGCGTCGTGAGCCCGCCGAGAGGGCCAGGAATCGCCGCTGATGGCCTCGAACGGCGCGGGCGCCGACGACCGCCAGAGTTTCCGGCTCTACGTGATCGGCATCGTGGCGGTGTGCCTGGTGGGCGCCCTGTTCGCTCGCCTGTGGTACTTGCAGGTTCTCGAGCGCGAGGAACTGCAGACCGTGGCGGCTTCCAACATTCTGCGGGTGGTGCACACGGAGGGGCCGCGGGGCCGCATCTTCGACGCCGAGGGACGCATCCTCGTCGACAACCGGGTGGTCGAGGTGGTGACCATCGACCGCCTGGAGTTCCGCAACGCCCTGGACGAGTCCGAACAGGAGGCAGTCCTGCATGAACTGGCCGAGATCATCAGCCGCTCGGGCCGCCTCACCAAGGTGAGCCACATCGAGGCGCGGCTGGCGAGTCCGGAGATCGGTCCGTTCGACAGGGTTCCGGTGGCATTCGACATCGACCCCGATCTGCTGGTGTATCTGGGCGAACGGCCCGACCTGTTCCCCGGAGTCTCGGTGGAGGAGCGCATCGTTCGCAGCTACCCCTACGGCGAGCTGGCCGCGCATCTGCTCGGCTATGTGGGTCCGCTGACCCAGTCGGAGTACCGGTCTCAGAGCGCACAGATCGACCCGACCGATCCCCTCGCCAAGACGTACCAGCCCGGAGACGAGATCGGGAAGTCCGGAGTGGAGCGGATCTTCGAGAGCGAACTGCGGGGCGTGCCCGGCGTGCGGGTGTTCGAGGTCAACCGGCTCGACGAGATCGTGAGGGTCCACGAGGACAAGGGTCGCCAGCCCCTTCCGGGCAGCGACGTGCACCTCACCATCAACCTCGACGTCCAGAGCCTGCTCGAGCGCGAGCTGCGGCGCGGTCTCGACGAGGCCCGGCGTCAGGAGCGCCCCGAGGACGAACCCGACGCCCCCGACTACGTGGCGTCGTCGGGTGCGGCTGTGGCCGTCGACCCCAGGGACGGCTCGATACTGGCCATGGCGTCGTTCCCCACCTTCGATCCGCGCGACTTCGTGAACGGCATCTCGCAGCGTCAGTTCAACGAGCTGACCGCAGAGGAGAACTTCTCACCGATCCTCAACCGCGCCATCCAGGGTCTGTACCCGCCCGGCTCGACGTTCAAGGTGGTGACCGCCTACGCGGCCATCACTCAGGGGATTGTCGGTGCCGACGGTGCGTCGCTGATCGCAGTCGACGAGTTCTACAACGACACCGGCACCTACCGCTACCCGTTCTGCGTGGACGAGTCCGACACCTGCGTCTTCGAGAGCCCCTACTGCTGCGGGCGCGGCGTCGACTTGCGCGATGCCATCACCGTGTCGAGCGACACCTACTTCTACCGGCTCGCCGGGGAGGGCTTCTTCCGGCGACCGGTGCCTCTCGACGAAGGCATACAGGAGTCGGCACGGGCGTTCGGGCTGGGCTCGCAGAGCGGTGTGCCGTTGCCCCATGAGCGCACCGGGGTGGTGCCCGACCGGGCCTACTACGACTTCCAGTTCGATGAGGGGGTGTTCCTGCGCGGCGGTGACCAATGGTTCGCCGGAGACACGATCAACCTGGCGATCGGCCAGGGCAACCTGCTCACCACTCCGCTGCAGATGGCCAACCTGTACGCTGCGCTGGCCAGCGGAGGCAAGCTCCACCAGCCCAACATTGCCGCCAGGATCACCGACCGCAGCGGCGAGATCCTTGAGGAGTTCGGTCCGAGGCTGCTGCGCGAGCTCCAATGGGATGCCGGGGTGGCGGTGCCGTTGCTCGACGGCCTCAACGGGGTCACGGCCTACAACCTTCCCAGCAGCGCCGGCGACGAGTCGCTGTTGCGGGGCACGGCCTACGACGCCTTCAACCTGCCCGGAGCGGGAGGCGTGAACTTCCCGTTGGCCGCATGGCCGGTGGCGGGCAAGACGGGTACGGCCGAGAAGCAGGGACAGGCCGACCTGGCCTGGTTTGTGGCGTTCGGTCCGGCGTCGTGGCCCGAGCAGAACTACCGCCACACCCCCGAAGTGGTGGTGGCGATGGTGTTGGAGGAGGCCGGCTTCGGTGGCGACGTGGCCGCACCCGCAGTGGCCCGGGTTCTTCTGCCGATCGCCACCGACACCGTCGACCGGGCTCGCACCGCCAGGGAGGTGGACTCCTGCTACGCGGAGGTCAAGCAATTGGCGTCGTTCCTCGAGGGTGTGCGCACCGGTGAGATCAAGGTCGACGAAGAAGGTGTTCCCATCTCTGAGACCCGGCCCGAACTCTCC
This sequence comes from Acidimicrobiia bacterium, assembly GCA_022824605.1. Taxonomy (GTDB): domain Bacteria; phylum Actinomycetota; class Acidimicrobiia; order Acidimicrobiales; family Aldehydirespiratoraceae; genus Aldehydirespirator. The sequence goes on along the minus strand of JAJDZO010000070.1, from coordinate 8,225 downwards.
GGGGACTGCTCGGAGCTGGTGGGCGGCGAAGAGGCTGTGGAACGGCTGGGACTGGACGCGCTGCTATGACCGCCACCGTGACGGACCCGCCGCGTCGCAGCGCCTCGGCCGATCCCTGGTGGCTGCTGTTCGATCCATTCTTGAACCTGTCGGCCGTGGCCACCGCCGCGATGGGCTCGGTGCTGGTGTACTCCGCCACTCGGGGCGTCGTCGACGAATTCACCGATCCCAACACCGACTTCCTGGAGCGCCAGGTGCTGTTCATCGTGATGGGCCTGATCGTCGGCGTGGCCGCGGCGTTCGTGCCGCCCAAGCTCATGAGAAGGCTCTATGTGCCCGCCTTCGCCGCGCTGTTGGGTGCGCTGTGGCTGGTTCTGCAGATCGGGGTGGAGGTCAACGGCACTAAGGGCTGGTTCTCCTTCGGCTCGTTCAGGATGCAGCCGTCGGAGCCCGGCAAGCTCGTCGTGATCATCGGGTTGGCCCTGTTGCTGTCGCCCCGCGGCGCCGAGGTGGGTTTGAGGCGGGTGGCTCTCGCGTTGGCCCTTGCCGCCGCGCCCGTCTTCCTGCTGCTTCTCCAGCCCGATCTGGGGACCACGCTGGTGTATCTGGTGGTCGCCTTGATGATGGTGATCACCAGCGGGATCAAGGCCCGATGGATCGTGCTCCTGGCCGTGGTGCTGGTGGTGGGAACCGTAGGGGTCTACCGATCCGATGCGCTGGAGGAGTATCAGGAGGCCCGCTTGCGGGTGTACCTGTTCTCCTCAGACGTGAGCGACAGCTCCGCCAGCTACGCCTTCAATGTGGAGCAGGCCCAGATCGCCATCGGCAACGGCGGGCTGCGGGGCCAGGGGCTGTTCCAGGGGACGCAGACCCGGTCCGACCTCGTGCCCCAGCAGCAGACCGATTTCATCTTCACGGTTGCGGGCGAGGAGCTGGGGTTGCGGGGCGCCTCGGTGCTGCTCGGGTTGCTCGCGGTGTTGTTGTTCCGCGTCTGGCGAACGGCGCAGCTCGCGTTCACGCCCTTCGAGCGGCTGATGTGTACCGGGATCTTCGCCATGCTGTTGTTCCAGACGTTCCAGTCGGTCGGAATGACGATGGGGATGATGCCGGTGACCGGCATCCCGCTGCCGCTGGTGAGCTACGGGGGATCGTCGATGCTCACCACGATGGCCTCCCTCGGGCTCGTCGCCGGCGTGTACCGGCGCAGGCTCGACATCGAAGGGATGCATGGAGCGCAGTAGTAGGCTGGACAAGTGAGAAGTCTGTGGCATCAACTTGAGCCTCTGTTGCCGCAGGTGTCGAAACCGGCTCGGTATATCGGCGGCGAGGACGGGATGCAGGTTCCTCGCCACGGTTCCGGTGTCGTATCGTGGCTGCTCACATATCCGGACACCTACGAGATAGGGCTGCCCAACCAGGGCCTTCAGATCCTCTACGAGATCCTCAATGAGCGCGCCGACGCGGCCGCCGAGCGGGCCTATGCGCCCTGGAGCGATCTCGAGGCGCTGATGCGCACCGAAGGCCTGCCGCTGTTCTCGCTCGACACCCACCGCCCGGCTGCGCTGTTCGATGTGATCGCGTTCAACCTCTCGGCGGAACTCACCTACACCAACGTGTTGAACTGCATTGATCTCGCGGGTGTGGCGGTGAGAGCCGCGGAGCGCCACGATGCCGATCCGTTGATCGGTGCAGGCGGGCACTGCACCTACAACCCGGAGCCCTTGGCCGACTTCTGCGACTTCGTTGTTCTCGGCGATGGTGAGGAGGCGGTGGGCGACATCACCGAGGTGCTGCGCGACTGGAAGGTGTCGAGACGTCCCGGGGGCCGTGCCGGAGTGCTGCGGGCCCTTGCGGGTGTGGCGGGCGTGTATGTGCCGTCGATGTACCGCGTCGCCTATCGCGGCGACCGTCTCGCCGCGGTCGAGCCCCGGTATCCCGACGTGCCCGCGGTGGTCGAGAAGCGCACGGTGGCCGATCTGGCCGAATGGCCCTACCCCAAGCGCCAACTCGTACCGCTCACCGAGGTGGTGCACGACCGGCTGAACGTCGAGGTGTTCCGGGGCTGCACCCGCGGCTGCCGCTTCTGCCAGGCCGGGATGATCACCCGTCCCGTGCGTGAGCGGCCCGCCGAGCAGGTCCGCACGATGGTGGCTGACGGTCTGCGGCGCACCGGCTATGACGAGGTCGCGCTCACGTCGCTGAGCACGGCCGACTTCAGCGGCATCGAGCGGGTAGTGGCCGACACCGTAGAGGGCGCCGGCTGCAGCCAGGTCTCGGTGTCGCTGCCCAGCCTGCGTGTCGATGCCTTCACGGTGGGCATCGCCGCGCAGATCCAGCGGGCGCGCCGCACCGGGTTGACGTTCGCGCCGGAGGCGGGCACCTGGCGGATGCGCCAGGTGATCAACAAGCTCATCTCCAACGACGACCTGTACTCCGCGGTGGAGTCGGCCTACTCGCAGGGCTGGCGGCGGGTGAAGCTGTACTTCCTCACCGGGCTGCCCACCGAGACCGACGAGGACACGCTCGGCATCGCCGAGTTGGCCCGCAACTGTGTGTCGTTGGGTCGGGGCCATGTGCGCTCGCCGTCGGTGACGGTCTCGGTCGGGGGATTCGTGCCCAAGCCGTTCACGCCGTTCCAGTGGTTCGGCCAGAACACGGCCACGGAACTGCGACGCAAGATCGGCCTGTTGCGCGACGACCTGCGCCGGGCCCGAGGCGTGCAGTTGAAGTGGCACGATCCGGCCGCCACCCTCGCTGAGGGGCTGGCCAGCCGGGGCGACCGCCGCCTCGGCGCGGTGATCGAGCGGGTCTGGCGTGGCGGTGGCACGTTCCAGGAGTGGTCCGAGCATTTCGACATCGCCCGCTGGCAGGCTGCGGCCGACGCGTGCGGCATCGATGTCGACTCCTACGTGTACCGTCACCGCACCTTCGACGAGGTGCTGCCGTGGGACCACCTGTCGGCTGGCCTCCACAAGGACTTCCTGTGGCAGGACTGGCGCGACGCGCTCAACGAGGTCGGGCTCGAGGACTGCCGCTGGACACCGTGCTACGACTGCGGCGCGTGCACCGGCTACGGCATCGAGCATGTGGTGGCCTCCGCGGTGCCGCCCGCGGGAGGAAGCCAGGGCACCGGCACCGACAACTCGCGCGGCGGCGAGATCCCGGTGCGGCTGCTGGCGCGTGCCGGAGCGGGAGCGGCGTGATGAGCGGTCCACGGGTGCGGGTCCGTTTCTCCAAGCACGGCAAGGTTCGCTTCACATCGCACCGTGATGTGGCGCGGATCTGGGAGCGGGCGTTGCGCCGGGCTCGAGTTCCGGTGGCCTACTCGGAGGGTTTCAGCCCCCGCCCGAGGATCGCGTTCGGGCTGGCTCTGCCCACCGGCTACTCCTCCGACGCCGAGTACCTCGACGTGGAGGTCGATCCGGCGTGGGCGGCCAGCATCGACAACTCGGTTCTCGTCGGCGCGTTGACGGAGTCGCTTCCGGCGGGCATGACCGCGACGGCCGTGGCCGAGGTCGCCTCCGGGGAGCTGTCGCTGCAGCACGCGGTGACCAGTTGCACCTGGCGGATCGACACCACCGGCACAGATGCCCGAACGGCGTCGGAGGCGGTGGCGCGTGCCATGGACAGCCGCGAGCTGCTGGTGGAACGTGAGCGCAAGGGGCGGCGCAGCATCAACGACATCAGGCCCGCCGTGCACACTGTGGAAGTACACCCGACCGTCACCGACGGCGTAGGTCTCACCGACGGCGCGAGCATCACCGACAGCGCGTGCATCGCCGACAGCGTGGGACACCCCGACGGAACAGGCTTCACTGACGGCGTGAGCCTCACGGCCGAGTTGGCCACTCAACCTCAAGCAGTTCGTCCGACCGAGCTTCTGGCGAGCCTCCACCCGCCGCTCAAGCTGTTGCGGGCGTGCCGTCTTCATCAATGGATCACAACCGACGCAGGCGAGCGCCGCGAACCGCTGGCCGTCGCTGAGATGTCGGTTGCAGGAGCGGGAGTCGACTCATGAGAGCCCCGTTCAAGTACTCGAAGGAACACAATGAGCAAAGAACGCCAACCGGCGGGCGCCTCACGCGCCGCCGACAAGAGAGCACAGCCACCTAGAAAACCGGGCGACAACCAATCCCAGCCCTCCCGACCGGCTGCAGCAAAAGGATCCAAGCCGTCGGGGCGTCCAGGCCCCTCAGGGGGCCGCAAACCGCAGATCGGCGACACCCGCCCGGCACCGCCGAGCCCCGCCAAGGAACCCGGTGCCCGAGGCTCCGAGGGAGGATCCGGATCCGGGGGCCGCAGGCGTCGGCGTCGGCGCGGCGGCGGCCGGGGCGGCGCGCAGAAGTCCCAGACCGGTGCAGTGGTGGAGGCCGTCACCTACGACGAGCCGGTCGAACTCGACGAGAAGAGCATGCGGGGGCGGCGGGGCCGTACTCGCAAGGGCCAGGCTGTGGGGCGCTACCTCATGTGTGTGCATGTCTCGGAGTCGGCCACCCAGATCGCGGTGCTCGAGGGGCGCCGCCTCATCGAGTTCCGGGTGTCGCGCCCGGCCGACGATGTCAGCCAGATCCACGGCAACATCTACCTGGGCCGGGTTCAGAACGTGCTGCCCGGCATGGAGACGGCCTTCGTCGACATCGGCACACCCAAGAACGCGGTGCTGTACCGCGGCGACGTGGCGTACGACCCCGAGGAGATCGAGTCGGGCCGGGCCGAGGGCGACCAGTCCAAGCCGCGGATCGAGGAGCTGCTGCGCCCCAAGCAGTCGATCCTGTGCCAGGTGACCAAGAATCCCATCGGCGAGAAGGGCGCCCGCCTCACCCAGGAAGTGTCGCTGGCGGGCCGCTTCGTGGTGCTGGTGCCGAACTCGTCGGGCTTCGGTATCTCGAAGCGTCTACCGGACTCCGAGCGGAAACGTCTTCGGTCGATCCTTGAGCGGGTCAAGCCCGAGGGCCATGGCCTGATCATGCGCACCGCGGCCGAGAAGGTGACCGCGGCCGAGATCAAGCGGGACGTGGCCCGCCTCGTGGGCCAGTGGGACGACATCTCCAAGCTGGCCGCGTCGTCCTCCGCGCCGGCGCTGCTGTACCGCGAGCCCGAAGCACCCCTGCGTCTGATCCGTGAGGAGCTCAACTCCGACTACCGGGGCGTGATCGTCGACGATCGGCAGCTCTATTCGGAGGTGTCGGGCTATGTGTCGTCGATCATCCGTCCGCTCGCCGACCGGGTGGAGCACTACGACGCCGCCAACGAGAAGCTGCCGCTGTTCGAGCGCTACTACATCACTGAGCAGCTCAAGAAGGCGCTGGAGCCCAAGGTATGGCTGCCGTCGGGCGGTTCGCTCATCATCGAGCACACCGAGGCACTCACCGTGGTGGACGTGAACACGGGCAAGAACGTCGGCAAGTCCAGCCTCGAGGAGACGGTGCTGGCCAACAACCTGGAGGCCGCCGACGAACTGGCCCGCCAGTTGAGGCTGCGCGACATCGGCGGGATCATCGTGGTGGACTTCGTCGACATGGATCAGGCCTCCAACCGGGCCCAGGTCGCCAAGCGCTTCCGCGACGCCCTGGCGCGTGACAAGACCCGCACCCAGGTGCTGGACATCAGCGGCCTCGGGCTGGTGGAGATGACTCGCAAGCGCAGCGGCGAGGGGCTTCTCGACTCGCTGTCGGACATCTGCGGGGACTGCTCAGGCCGCGGCTACCGCCTGCTGGCCGAGCTGGTCGACTGAGGCGTCGCGGACCGCACGATCCCGCCGATCGCACCCCTTGGGGAGCATTGGATCAGTGGCCTCCGGGCGGTACCCTCTGGTGGCTATGTATGCAGTCGTGCAGACCGGCGGTAAGCAGTACCGCGTCGAGCAGGGTTCCACCATCGAGGTGGAGCGCGTCGGCGAGCCCGGCTCGGAGATCTCGCTGCGCCCCGTGATGCTCGTCGACGGTTCGGCCGTGCTGGCCACTCCGGCGGAACTTGGCGGTGCCAGCGTGACCGCGGTCGTAGTGGACGAGCATCGCGGCCCCAAGATCCGCGGCTTCACCTACAAGTCCAAGAGCAACCAGCGGCGCCGGTGGGGTCATCGCCAGACGCTGGCCACCCTCGAGATCACCGACATCCGGAAGGGCTGATTCGACATGTCCAAGACCAAGGGCGGAGGCTCCACCCGCAACGGACGCGACTCGAACGCGCAGCGTCTCGGCGTGAAGGTGTACGACGGGGGCCGGGTTCTCGCCGGCGCGATCATCGTGCGCCAGCGGGGGACGAGGATCCATCCGGGCACCAACGTGGGCCGAGGCGGCGACGACACCCTGTTCGCCACTGCCGACGGCGTGGTGCGCTTCGGTGCCCGCCGTGGCCGCAAGCTCGTCGAAGTAGTCCCTGCCGAAGCCTGAACTCGGGCTCGGGGCTGGCTCGTCCGGCCGGCGGGTCCTGTCACGGGCGCGGCCTGACGGCGCAAGCGCCGCCATTCCTTGCCCCCGTGCCACCCCCCGGCCTCTCGGGTCGCGTTCGGCGACTGGTCGCAGGGGATTGTCGGGTCGCTCCAGTCGGGAGGGCCTCCGCTTAGGCTCTTGGGGTGTCCGGGTTTGTTGATGAGTGCAATCTTCATGTCACTGCTGGCGATGGCGGGGCTGGGTGCGTGGCCTTTCGGCGGGAGGCTCATGTGGCTCGGGGTGGGCCGGCGGGTGGAGACGGCGGCCGTGGCGGGGATGTCTGGCTGGTAGCGGACCGCAACGTCGCCTCGCTGCTGGCCTTCCGTGATCATCCTCACCGCCGGGCCGGCAACGGCAAGCACGGCTCCGGCAACAATCGCCACGGCGCTCGGGGTGACGACCTGGAGGTGAGCGTTCCGGTAGGCACTGTGGTGCTGGATCACGCCGACCATTCTCAGCTCGCCGACCTGTCTGCTCATGGCGAGCGCTGGCTGGCCGCAGGCGCCGGCGAGGGCGGTCGGGGCAATGCCCGGTTTCTCTCCAATCGGCGGCGGGCACCCGCGTTCGCGGAGCAGGGCGAGTTCGGTGAACGACGCTGGCTCCGTCTGGAGCTGAAGCTGCTGGCCGATGTGGCCATCGTCGGCTTCCCCAACGTCGGCAAGTCCACGTTCATAAGCCGGGTGTCGGCGGCCAAACCCAAGATCGCCGACTACCCGTTCACCACGCTGGAACCCAACCTGGGCGTGTGCCGCCTCGACGACACCTTCGAGATGGTTCTGGCCGACATTCCGGGATTGATCGAGGGCGCCAGCGAGGGCCGGGGACTGGGTCATCGCTTTCTGCGCCATGTGGAGCGGGCCCGGGTGCTGCTCGTGCTGATCGACCTGTGCGATCTGGCCGGCTGCGCTCCCGCCGATCAGTTGGATGTGCTGTTGCGGGAACTCGGCCGGTACCGCCCCGAACTAATGCGCAGGCCCCGCCTGGTGGTGGGCAGCCGAGCCGACACCGCACCCGGTCAGTCGTTCAGCCCAGCGTCGACGTTCAGCTCAAGCCCATCGGCCGGCGCGGTGTATGCGGATGGTTCTGGTTCGGTCGGTAGCGCGGCTGGTGTCGACGGCTCAGGTGCGTGCGGTGGCGAGGGTGTTGTGGATGGTTCTGGTTCGGTCGGTAGCGGGGGTGGTGTTGGCGGCTCAGGTGCGTGCGGTGGCGAGGGTGTTGTGGATGTCTCCGGTTCGGTGGAGGATGCCGGGCCGGTTGGCCGGCTGTCGTCGGTCACCGGAGAGGGTGTTCGCGAGGTTCTCGGCGAGTTGGGCAGGTTGGTGACTGAGGCTCGTGCCAGCGAGCCGGTCCTCGACGCTCCGACCGTGCATCGGCCGCTGCCGCCATCGCAGGAGGTGACCGTGCGGCGTCTCGACGGGGGTGTCTGGGCGGTGGAGGGCCGTGCCGCGCGCCGTGCCGTGGCGCTGAGCGACCTGACCGAACCATCGGCCTTGGCCTACGTGCAGGATCGGCTCAGCAGCCTCGGAGTGGAGAGGGCCCTGGCCCGTGCCGGTGCCGCCTACGGCGACGAGGTCCGGATCGGTGACTTCAGCTTCACCTACCTCGACGACGCCGATGTCAGCGTGAGCAGCGGCAGTCGCAGGAGCGACCGGTGAGTGCTTCACGGCGCGCAAGCGGGTTAGGCAGCCACGTCTACGCATGGTCTAGTCATCGGAGCGACCGGTGAGTGCTTCATTGCGTGACACGTCGGCCTCGTCCTGCGTGCGGTCCTGTTTCGACGGCGGGAGCGACCGG
>JAJDZO010000359.1 GCA_022824605.1 Acidimicrobiia bacterium | reverse complement strand
GTTGGTGCGGGTGCTGACCTTAAGGGCTGTGTCGCGACTGTAGCGCGCGCGGTTCCACTCCCCCCTTGCGGGGGAGTCAAAACCGCAAAGCGGTTTTGGTGGGGGGGGTCCCCCAATTCATCGCGAGATGTCTGTATCCCGATTGGCGTCTTTCCTATCTACGAACCGGCGCCGGAGCGGAGTTCGACTTAGTGATCGAGCGTCCCGGCCAATCCGATGCGCTCATCGAAATCAAGTCGTCGCAGCGCGTCGATGAGCGGAATATCCGCAGCCTTGCGCGCTTCAAGGGCGATTTCGTGGACCCGTTGCCGCTCTGCATCAGCCGAGACCCCAACCGCATGCGGATTGATGGCGTCCTCTGTGTGCATTGGCTCGACGCGCTCGCGGAACTCGGACTCGCGTGAAAGGGACGTGTCCCTTTTTCACCGAATTGCGAGACTCGGGCACCACTCCCCCCTTGCGGGGGAGTCTCGCTTTCCTGCGATCTGGGTCCAAGAGGCTGCAACCCCCCACCAAATCTGCAAGCAGATTTGACTCCCCCGCAAGGGGGGAGTGGACGCCCGACTCCCCCCTTGCGGGGGAGTCAAAGGCGCGCAGCGGCTTTGGTGGGGGGGTCCCCCGAATCATCGGAACACGCGGGTTCGCCGCCCCAGACCCACCGCCCCCCCCCCCCCCACCAAATCTGCGGGCAGATTTGACTCCCCCGCGAGGGGGGAGTGGGATGGCGCATTGCGCGGTGGGGTGAAACTCTGTATAAAGCGCGATTGTCAGCGGTGGGACGGTTTGCGACCAGAAAAAGTGTCAAAGGACTTGGCAGTGGAAAAACCACAATGCAATCCTGTTGGCCGAGCGGTCCGCGGCTTCTGCTGCGACCGCGCGGTCCGTTCACGCCCCGTTAATCCCCCGTTTACCCCCCGTTTAATCCCCCCCCCCCCCCCCGCACACACAGCAGTAGGACGCAATACCCGAAGGGCATTGCGCTGCACGGGCCATTCGGCCTCTCTGCTGGAATCCGGCCCCTCCGCCGGGTCAGCCGAGGCGCGTAAGCCGTGACGCGTAGCGCTGTTGCCGGAAGGCGGGGAGCCATGGGGCGCCTGAGATGGGCGGCTAACGTCGCCGCGTTTGGCGCGCTCGCGGTCCTGACCCTGTCGGCCTCCCAGGTCGATGCGCAGACAGCCGGCGTCAGCGGCGGCGGCGAGGCGCTCATTCACCGCACCGAGATTGACGCGGGCCAGGAGCGCAACTTCGAAATCTCCAACGTTCCGGCGCATCCCGAGTACTACGTCTACGTCAAGCCGCGCGCAGCGCCGTACACCTCTGACGTTGGTGATTTCGATGTCAGGACGCCGGATGGACAAGGCAACTTCCCCGCGATCGGCGTGGGCAGCGGACATGCCGTCATCCTGGACAGCATCACGAAGCGCATTCGCATAGAGGTCGTGGCCTACCGCGACGGCGACCCCGACGACGAGACGTTCGGCATCATGCTTTGCACGACGCAGGACTGCACCGGCGGCACGATCCTCGGCGACTGGACGATCACGATCAAGGACGTGTCGCAGCGGTGGACGGCGATCAGCGGCGGCACGGGCGTGACGGTCAGCCACAGCGGCGACGACACGACGATGATGGAGAAGTCGCGCAACAACGACAGCAGGGATCACCGCGACACGATTCAAATCACGCTCGGCGCCGTGCCGAGTGAGGACATCGTCATCTTGGGCAAGTCGGACACGCAGGTGGGCATCAAGACCCAGGACGACGGTACAAAGCTGATGCGCGGCTTCGTGCGGCCCGCCGGGTCGCCGGCCAGCGGCGATCTGACGGACAACCCCGGGGACTGGTTCGTCGTGGCGCGTTTCCCGGCAGCGTCGAGTGACCGCGATCTCACCGCGGAGATCGTCGCCCGCAACAATATCGACGACACGGCCGGGCCGCTGACCGGCAACTTGGAGCTCAAGGCTGTGGTGGCCGCGGCCAGCGGCACGGACACCGAGGACAGCGCCTACCACGACAACACCGCCTATGCGGGCTTGACGTTCCCGATGGTGCCGGTCTCCGTGACCGATGACGATGAGATCACGACGATCTTGATTGAGCACGCCGCCACGAAGGACAAGATCGCAACCGAGGGCACGGGCGCTGGCGACACGGCGAAGTTCCGCGTGACGCTGAGCCGCGGCCTCGTGGCGGGTGAAACCCTGACCGTGCCGCTGGTGTTCCCGAACGGCGGGCTGGGAACGCACTTCACACTCTCGCTCGAAGGATCGCCGATGGGCGTGACCTACGCCGATTCCTCCGACGGCGAGCGTGGGCTGGTGACGTTCACCGGTCCGTCCGCTGCTGAGGCGACGGTGGTGGTCACAGCGGTCAACGATGACGGCGATACCAAGGGGAACACGCTGCTGATCCGCACGTTCCGCGATGGGCAGACGTGGCGGACCAACTATATCCCGACGAACATCGAAGGCGGCGTGTGCGCTGGCGAGGCGTGTCCTGGCGGCCATTTCAATGACCGCAACTACTACATCACGCTGGTTGAGTCGTCGCCCGGCCTGAGCGTGATCGACGACAACGACGTGCGTAGCGTCGTCGAAGGCACAAGCGACAACACGTACACATATCAGGTGCGGCTCAACACCGAGCCGCCGGCCAACGTGACGGTCGCCGTCACCAGTGGCGACGCCCGCCTCACGGTGAGGACCGGCGCGAGTCTGACCTTCACGTCGTCGAACTGGAGCACGCCGCAGACGGTCACCCTGGCTGCCGGGAACGACAACAACGACAACGCGGACGCCGACGTCACGATCACCCACGACATCACCGGCACCGGCACCTACGCCTCGATCGCTGACGTGACCCATACGGTGAGGGTCGTCGACAATGACGCCACCGTTGTCACCATGTCGGGCACGGGTGTGCGCACCAGCGGCTCGGGCACGCAGATCTCCGAGATCATGGTCGAGGGCGACGCTGCGCGCGTCGACCGCTCGCTGACCATCAGCCTGGACCGCGCTCTCGAGGCAGGCGAGTGGGTGCGCGTGCCGCTGTATCTGGAGGCGACCGGCCACCGCAACGACCCGGAGACGCCGTGCGACATCGACGCCCTCGAAGCGGGCGTGACACCCGGCGACAACTACGACACCTGCGATGTGGTTCAGGGCCTGCGCGGCCCGCGCTATAGCGCCAACGTCGCTTGGCCACCGCATTACAACGACTTTGCCATGACAGCCACCGGCACGGGCGTGACCATCGAGCATGTGAACCGCTTGACGCCTAACCACGCCGGCTACCGCTACCTCGAGTTCCGCGGCGCTGGCGCTCAATCGGCGGTGATCGAGATGCACGCCCTCGACGGCTACGACGACGGCGACACGCACGACGAGAAGTTCAAGATCGAGTTCGCCAGCGACTTCGACGCATACATCTACGTCGACGACCAGGGAATGTACGTGCCCGAGGGCACGGGCACGCAGGTGCTGCTCAGCCGGGCGATGCCGGTGCGGGGCAACCTCGGCGGCGGCATCGAACCGTGGATGACCGGCGCAGAGGCCTGGTTCGCCATCGCCGACGACGAAGGGATCCCGGGCGAGAACATCAACGTGCCGCCCGACTGGCCGCTGCTGCCCAGCGGGCTGACCGTCGGGGACACGTTCCGGCTGCTGTACGTCACCAACGGCGAGAGGAACGCGACCGCCAACACGCAGGGCCCCTACAACATGTTCGTGCGCCAGGAGATCACCGGCACCCAGCTCAAGGCCGGCGGCGTGGACGAGCTGAAACCGCATGCGGACGGCTTCTTCGCCATCATCACGACCCTCGACGGCTCAATAACCGGCCCCGGCCGCATGAACGCGCAGTTCTTCCCGAACAATGCCAATCACCCCAACAACGCGATCTACTGGGTCGGCGGGGCAAAGGTTGCCGACGACAAGACGGACTTCACCGACGGCTCATGGGACAGCGAGTCGCCGCGCCACGCTGACGGAACCGCGGCGACCGTCGACACCGACGGCTACTGGACAGGTGGCGCATCGCACGGACACCGAACGGGCAGAGCACCCTGTCTCGTAGGCGGGCACGACCGCGGTCAGGCCGGCAATTCCACCGTGCATCGCGGCTTCCTCGACGGTGACAACACCAACGACCTCACCCCGCTCGGCCCGCGCCAGGGAAGCACGGCCGGCGACTGCTCCAACCAGGTGAACGCCACCGGGACGCGTCCCCTGTATGCCCTGTCGGCCGACGTGTTCGAGGTCGTGGTCACCGAGGGCGTGGAGATCGGCCGCGCCACCGCCGCCGAAGGCAGCGCGATCACCTTCACCGTGACGCTGCCCTCAGCCGCGCCCTCTGGCGGCATCACCGTTCCCTACACGCTCGCCGACGGCCTCGGCATCGCCACGGACCCGGCCTACAGCGTCGCGACGGGCTCGGCGGGTGGCACGGGCGCGGACTACGACAACACCGCCGGGTCTGTCACCATTGCGCAGGGCCAGACCACTGCCACGTTCACCGTCAACACCACGCAAGACTCCACATACGAGGGCGACCACTACTTCCGGGTGACGCTCGGCACCCCGACGGGCACAGGCACGGTACCGCACCTCCACCCGCGCAAGAACGTCGCCACCGGCACGATCACCGACACAGCCGACCTGCCGTCGGTTGCGTTCAGTTCGGCGAGCGCGAGCGTCGCCGAGGACGCCGGCACGGTCGATCTGACCGTCACCCGCACGGGCACGACTGAAGTGCCGCTCTCCATCTATTGGACGACCGCCGACGGCACGGCGGTCAGCAGCGACGACTACGTGTCCGCCAACGGCTACCTCGAGTTCGCAACGGGCGACTCGTCCAAGACCATCACCATCACCATCGTCGATGACGGCGACTCTGAGAGCGCCGAGACGTTCAAGGTGCAGCTCAGCGCAACCCTCATCGTCGACGCGCAGCGCGGCAGCACGGACGAGGCGACGGTCACGATCACCGCCAACGACGGCGGCAGCTCCTCCAACAACGCGCCGACGGTCGCCAACTCGATTCCCGACCAGTCGGCCACGGTCGGTGTGGCGTTCAGCTATACCTTCCCGGCCAACACTTTCAACGATGCGGACAACGACTCCCTGACCTACAGCGCGTTGCAGTCGAACGGCTCGGCGCTGCCGACCTGGCTGACCTTCACGCCGGGCAGCCGCGCCTTCTCGGGCACGCCGGCGGCAGGCGACGCGGGGACCGTCACGGTGCGGGTGACAGCGGACGACGGCAACGACGGCAGCGTCACCGACGACTTCGACATCGTCGTGTCGGCGCCGAGCCCGGTCACCGTGTCGATTGCGAAATCGGGCGGCGACTCCGGTGGCAATGCTGTGGAGGGCGCCGGCGGCAGCACGGGCTATGTGACGGTGACGCTGACCTTGGGCCGGGCGCTGACCGGCTCCGAGACGGTCACCGTGCCGCTGACCGTTGTGGGCGCGACGGTGACGACGGACTACACGTTCGCGCTGCAGCCTACGTCGCAGAACGGCGTCTCGCTCACGACCACAGGCGGAACGCACACGGCGCAGAACCCGGCGGTGGCGTTCGCGGCGGGGGCGTCGTCGGCGACGCTGCGGCTCACGCCGGTGAACAACTCTGATCGCACACAGCCGTACATCGTCATCAACTACGGCACTGGGGCGCGTGCGCCGACGGCGTCGGGTGCGACGCTAGGCACGGTGAGTGGCGGCCCGCTCGGCGTGGTATTCGTCGACGACGAGACGGGCGCGTTCGAGGTGCCGGAGAACTGGGCGCTGAAGCCTGCGGCGGTCAGCACGGGCGGCACGTTCCGGCTGATCTACTTGACTTCGGAAGAGCGCGACGCCACTTCGACCGACATCGACGTGTACAACGCCTTCGTGCGGAGTGTGACAGCGGCGACCGGCCACGCGAACCTGAAGCCCTACGCCGGCGCGGTGAGCGTCATCGGCTCCACGGCGTCGGTGGACGCGCGCGAGAACACCGGCATGTGGGACCCGTCCCTCAACAGCGGCTCCGGCGCCCACACCGACGGCTCGACGACGGCGACGAGCGCGGGCACGGCAATCTATTGGCTCGCCGTCCCGCCGGGATCGAATCACAAGACGGCCGACAACTACTTCGACTTCTTCGACCAAACATGGGACACCGGCGTTGACAATCGCGATGAGGCCACCGACGAGTCGGCAACGCTTGTGTCGAGCTCTGTTAGCACGTTCTTTTGGGCGGGAGCCTCCGACGATGGCACCAGCTTCCCGCGTTCAGCGCTCGGAACGTCGACTCCCACACAAGGAAACACCAACGGCGACAACGTCACGCCGATCAACAGCGGCTACGGCGGCGCCCGGGCAGATGCAGAACCGTTCCTCGCGATCTCGCCAGTCTTCCAGGTGGCGGAGGAACCGGTCTTGGTCAGCAATCTCGGAAAGTCAGCCAACACCGTCAACGTCGCGATTGATATCGCCCAGGCTTTCACGACGGGCGGCAACACCCACGGGTACACCCTGTCCAGCGTGGATATGCGGTTTGGCAGGCTGCAAGACACTGCGGCATTCAGCAGCAAGATCACGGCAACCATCCGTGAAGTCAATAGCGGCAATCCAGGCACTGTTGTGGGCACACTGACAAATCCCGATTATGTGGCGGCGGCTACCCCAAGCAATTTCAAATTTACCGCCCCTCAAGGGGGCATCGCGCTCTCCCCCACCACGACGTATTTCTTCACGATCATTCTCAGCGATATTCTGGCCTCTAATACACAATTGGCTCGAACGACTTCGGACGCTGAGGATGCCGGCGCGGCG
>JAJDZO010000044.1 GCA_022824605.1 Acidimicrobiia bacterium | reverse complement strand
GACGTGGGCCTTGTAGCCGTCGCGGTAGCTGTGAGCGCTCTTGTGGGCGTGACGCGACTCGGGGTCCACCACTGACAGGACCCGGTCCGAAGCGACGCGCCGCGCGATGCGCCACCGGCCCGGCGCGCCTGCGGGCTCGGTGTCTTGGCCCGCCACGAGCGCCAACAGCCCCAACGCGTCGGCCTGCGCGTCGTCGAGGTCGATGTCCTCGCACGCGCCGATGAGCTCCAGCGCGTCGTCGACCAGCTCGCTCACGAGGCGCTCCATGTCGCCGGGGTCGTCCCAGTCCACCTCGGGGCCCGCGGGATCCAGGTTGTGCTCGCGCACCCACACATCGTCGAGCTGCGGCACCAGCTTGCGCAGCCTGCGCAACTGCACCCGCAGCATCGTCACCGTGGACTGGCGCGCCACCGCGTCATCGAGCACAGTCGAGTCCAGCACCCGGCGATCCTTGCCCGACACCGCCCCGGTGGCAGCGACCAGCTCGCGCACCGCGTCAAAGACCCGATCCGGCGCATCGCTGGCCCGCAGCCGGTTCCGCCACAGCACCAGCACCGTCGGATGGAACGCCTCATCGGTCAAAGCCAGCCCAGCCGCGGCCTTCCACGCCACATCGGTCTGCAACCTCGCGCACGCGGCCCGATCAGACAGGCCCTCCAACGCCTGCAACACCATCACCGTCGCCACCACCTCGCCAGGCACCGACGGACGGCCCCTGCCCGACTCGAACAGATCCTCGAACATCTCATCGGGAAACAGCCGGCCGCGATGCTGCGCCAACAACGCATGCACCGAACCCTCCGAAAGCAGATGCCCACACACCGCCTCCGCGTCCAACAGCTCCCGATCCATCACCGCTGCGCCCTGCATACCGACATCGTCTCACACCACCCACACAATCGCGAGCACCCCGACCCGAATAAATCAGCAGTCTCCTAGGGCCCGCCGACCGAGGCGCAACACCACCCGCCGCCCGAGGTGTGACAAGTTCATGCCGCGCGAACCACTCATGCGGCCGGGATGACCTTGTAGATCCCGGGCGTCGGGTGGTGTGGTCGTCGGTTCGCGGCTCGCTCGACGCGCTCAGCGACGCGGGCAGGGAGTCGTATCAGGCCGAGAGTCGCCGACTCGATGAAGCCGCCGCGGACGGCCTAGATGGCCAGTGAATCGCGGCTGACCCGTCACCGTGGGTCGGGCCATCCCATCCCCAATCGACGCCGGTCACATCCCAGCAACCATCGCACTCGTCTCTGGACAGAGTTCCGTTGACGGTGCTGACTCTGACGGGCCCACAGGAGTTGATACCTGATGTTCATCAAATATCCATTCGTGGCGTGGCCTCCCTATTCTGCCTGTCGTGAGCACGCCCGCATCCGAGCAGGTGGCGAACGCGGCTGCGAGTTCCCGTGACAGATCTGCATTCGAGCATGCAATCTCGCCCATCTACGCCCATTCCGCGAACGTTTGGGGCCAGCGGCATCTGCTGGTAGAGCACCTGCGTGCTGTCGCCGCCAGAGCCCGGGAGTTTGCCGAGCCGTTCGGTGGCCAAGACGTCGCGTACTTGGCGGGTCTCTGGCACGATGTTGGCAAGGCCGATCCCGAGTGGCAGCGCCGCCTGCTTGAGTGTGAGCGGGGGACACGTCAGAGCATCGGAATAGACCACAAGTCCGCCGGGGCGCTACTCGCCGAGGATGCTGGCTGCCTAGAAGTGGGGCTGTTGATTCATGCGCACCACGGCGGACTCAAGCACCCCAGGCTGAGTTTCGTGCCGTGGTTGGAGGAACGCCGACGTCTTCCTGGCTCCCGTGAGGCGATTAGGCGACTGAGCACGGCAATGAGCGGCCTTCAAGGGCATGACTCGCCATCTTTGCCGGATCATGTCACGGATAGACTCGCAATGGACCTCTTCATTCGGATGGCCTACTCGGCGCTTGTCGACGCCGACAGCCTTGACACCGAGGCCCACAAACTGGGCAATGCCCCCACTGCAAGAGGGGCCACGACGACACTTGGCGAACTGTGGCTGCGTTACGAGTCATATGTGGCGAACGAATCCCCCGTCGAAGGCGACATCGGCGTCGTGCGGGGCGAGGTGCTCGAAGCGTGCGTCAAGGCAGCGGCCAGGTCACAGGGCGTCTTCCGGCTGACGGTGCCCACTGGGGGCGGCAAGACCCGCTCGTCGATGGCTTTCGCCCTTCGCCACGGAATCGAGCACGGATTGCGCCGTGTCGTCGTGGCTGTCCCGTTCACGACGATCACACAGCAGACGGCGACGGTCTATCGGGAGATCTTCGGAGATGACCGAGTCGTGCTGGAGCACCATTCAGCGGCATCTGAGGGTGCCGGAGCAGCTAGCGATGACGAGGACAGCTTCGCTGACGATGCGGTCTGGCATCGTCTTGCGGCTGAAAACTGGGATGCACCTGTTGTAGTAACGACGACCGTACAACTCTTTGAGAGCCTCTTCTCCAATCGGCGCAGCAAGACTCGCAAGCTGCACAACCTCGCGCAAAGCGTGATAATCCTGGATGAGGCGCAGGCGCTGCCTGCGGGGCTGCTCGCACCTATCCTGTCCGGCCTGCGCGATTTGGCCGCGAATTACGGTGCCAGCGTCGTGCTCTCGACGGCGACACAGCCGGCGTTCGAACTCATCAGCGAGTTCCGCGAGATTGAGGCCTACGAGATTGTTCGCGATCACGAGCGTCACTTCGAGGTGTTGAGGCGCGTCAGGTACGAATGGCGGACGGACCAGCCGCACAACTGGCAGCAGGTCGCGCGGTGGGTGCAAGATGAACGGAGCGCGCTCGTTGTAGTGAATACGAAGCGCCACGCGATGGAACTGTTGGACGAACTCGACGGTCCCGACGTCCTGCATCTGTCGACGCTGCTGTGCGGAACACATCGCAGCGCTGTGCTCGACGACATCCGGCGGCGTCTCGCTGCAGGATCAGCCTGTCGGGTGGTCAGCACTCAGGTGGTAGAAGCAGGCGTCGACCTCGACTTCGACACGGTGTTCCGTGCTGAGGCGCCGCTTGATGCCATCATCCAGGCGGCTGGGC
>JAJDZO010000042.1 GCA_022824605.1 Acidimicrobiia bacterium | reverse complement strand
CATGGTCGAGGTCAGGCCGGCGCATGGCGCCGCGACTGCCGGGGCCGCGGCTGTCGAGACGGGCCCGCACCGAGGCCCACAGTGGCTGGAGACCCGGCTCACGCAACGATTGGGGGATGGGCGCAGGCCCCGCGGGATCGGTCGTCACAGCAGAGACCCCTGCTCTATGCGGACCTCCACCGCGTAGCGCCAGGCCGCCGGAAGCAACTCGATGCGCTCGCCGGACACCTGCGCTAGGCGGTGGTCCTGGAGCAGTTCCAGGACAGCGTCGGTGAGGCGTTCGGGGTCCTCGGCTACCCGCCCCCAATGACGGCTCCGAATCCTGTGAACCTCGGCCAGATCGGCGACCGCGGCTACCGCGGCGCTGCGGTCGACGGGGTTGCGGTCGGCCGCGACGAGACGGTCGATCAGCAGCAGCGCGGCCTGGCCGACGGTGCCCCCTGCGGGGAAGCGGCTGTCCGTGAGGCCCCCCGCCGGGTCGATGGCCGCCAGCCCTTCGGCTCGGGCCTCGATGCTCAATCCGAACATCTCGTTGAGGATTCTCGATTCCTCGCCGAGGCGCCTCCTCACTTCGGACCATTCGTCATCGGTGAGGTCGCTGCGGTATACCACGGGCTCCTCCAGAAGCATCGCGCGCATCCACGCCCTCGACGCCCGCCGTTGCTCGGAGCGGTCGAGCAGTTGCTCGGGCGTCTCGGCCCGGGCCAGCACCGGCAACGGCAGCATCGCCACCCGGTCGGGCCTGACCCGGAGAACGGCGTCGGCGGTTCCGTCGGAGGCGTAGCTGTCGACGTGGGCATGCACCTCCGCGACCGTGCCCCACCCGATCAGCCACCGCAGAGCGGTCACCAGAGCCCTCCGGTCTGAGGGCGTGTCGCTGAGTGCCACTTCGGCATCGGCGGCAGCCGAGCGGATCTCTTGAATCAGGTCGCGCAGGCTGATCACCTCGGGCCCCGCCGCCATCGCGGCGAGCGTCAGCGCCAGCATCGTGTACTCCCGTAGGGCGAAGGGTCGGGCACTGGCAGCCGCAGTGCGTAGCGGGCGCCTGCCGGCGATCGTCGAGGACTTGAACAGTCGGGCCGTGTCGGCGGACACTTGGAGCCGGTAACCGAAGCGCTGGGTGAACCAGCGGTCGAGCTGGGCCTCGTGTCTGCGTATCAGATGGAACATCTCGGGATCCTGCTCGGCCGTGACCATCGGATGCACGACGAGGCGCCTGGCGGCCGCGCGTAGATCCAGCGCGATCTCAGGGGGCGGTTCGCTCGCCGGGCGCGCCGAGGAGCGCGCTGAGGCTTCCGGGCCGGCGCGACCGCTTCGGGGCTCGGCAGTCATGCGGCCGCACCACTTTCGTCGAGGGGCAGGATCGTGATGATCAGGCCGTGCATTACCAGGCGGCCTTCGGGTGACTCCACGACGGTGCGGGCGTCGTTGGAGCGGCGGACCTCGCAGCACACTCCGCTGCTGGTGGCGCGGCGGACCTCGGCGCCAGGCCGGGCCCCGTGGCTCGACCTGCTGATCAGGTCGCGCAGCATCGCGAAGGCCTGATTCGACAGCGCCGCCCCGTCGATCAGGCCGGCGTCGTCTGCACAGGACAGGAGTTCGGCCGCTGTGCGCTCCCTCGCCATCCGCTCGCGGGCGCGGCGCTGCTTGAGTTCGTCGAGCTCGGCGCGCCGATCCCGGATCGGCGACGTGCCGCCGCGAGTCGAGATGTCGCCGCGCTCTCGTAGCGACACCGGCACAGACGCCCGGGCCGCGTCGCGCCATGGCGTGACGGTGGGATCTGGGTCGTCCACGTCCGACGACAGCGTCCCGAGACGGCGGCACGATCCGAGCCCGAACGCGGCGGTTGCGATCTCATGGGCTTGCTCCACCGTGGGCGCACGGTCGAAGAAACTGGCCAGCCTCACAAAGTCGGAGCGTTTCGACGCCGTGCCGGCACCGAGGCGGGCCAGGCGGCTGACGTTGGTGGTGAGCGTGCGCACGGCGGCCAGCGCCTGACCGGCATGCTGATCGAGGCGGGACGGACGGCCCGACCCCGCGACGAACCACGCCGCGAGGTGCCGCCAGTCCTGCTCGGTGGCGCCCTTGAGGCTGCGCACCGTGACGCTGCCGCCCAGCCCGGCTTCATCGACCCGGGCCGCGAGTCCCGAGCGCAACGCCGGCAGCAGTTCTTCGAGACGGGCGAGCACTCGCTCGACGCTGCGCCCGATGGGCCGCGCCGTGCGCTCGATCTCGGTGAGCTGCTCGCTCACGTAGTCCACCAGCACGCTGGCGAACACATGGATGTCCTCGGGGGCGAGGTCGTAGCGGTTCTGCCATTCGTTGAGCTGGGCGAAGAACCTGGTCAGCTCGCTGGTGAAGCGTTCGTGTATGTCGAACACCGCGCGGACCGCGTCGGCGAGGTCGTTGGATGCCCCGTCGATCCCGACGTCAGCCTGCTCGTTAAGGGAACCGAGGGCGCGGCGCAGATCCCGGAGGCGTCCCGCCTGCGGGTCGACGATCTCGTCGGCAGCGGCCAGCACTCGCTCCACTACCTCGAAGACCTCCTGGCCCGAGCGGGTGATGAGATAGCAGTTGCGCTGCCGGTAGTAGTCCTCAATGCTGGCGGGGCTGCCCACCGACGACGACACGGTCAGGTTCCCCCAGCGCCGGAGGCTCTCGAGGCGGTCGCGCGCCACCTCGACATCGATGAGGGTGCGAGAGGCCACGTCCTCGGGGGTGAACTCGGCGAAGAAGGTGTCGGCGAAGACCTGCAGGATCGCTCGGTACTCCCGCCATTCGTCGCCACCGAGATACCGGAACAGCAGCCGCGTGTCGTCGGGATCCACGCCGGTCTGGACGGCTGTGGCGCGGTTGGCGGCCCCGCCGGTCATGACACGTCCTCGCGCTCCAAGGTGCTGCCGTCCCACCGGTAGTGCTCAAGCAGGATCGTGCTGAGCGTCGCGTCGCGGATCACCTCGGTCACGGCCAGCGCGGGGACGGTCTCGTGGGTTCCCCACAGCCGCTCACTGGTGGCGATGAAGTCGAGGTCGAGCTGGACGAGCAGACCGAACAGCGCGGCGTGGTTGTCTTCGGACACCTTGGCGAACGCGTCGTCGATCAGAACGAAGCGGGCGATGCCGGGCTTCTCGGCCGGTGTGGCCTGTTGCTCGGCCAACGCGTCGTAGGACGCTGACGCGGCTGCGAACAGCGGCAGGTACGTGACCAGCTTCTTCTCGCCCTCCGACAGCGGCGTGGATCGGCTGAGTCGGGTCTCATGGCTGCCCTTGCGCACCATCAGGGCCATGTCGTGCCAGTTCTTGTAGTCGAGGGTGTCGGCGATGAGTTGGCGGTAGGGGACATCGGGCTGCCCGGCCCTGGCATCGTCGAGCCGTTGTGACAGGATCTGGCGCAGTTCGTGGTCCTCGTCCGGGGTGCGCAGGTCGGGCCGCTTCGCCAACAACTCCACCATGCGCCCGGTGGATTCGTCGAGTTCACGCGAGCGGCGCCACCTGAGCCGCACGCCGACCCGGTGCGCGGTGGTGACCTCTCCGAGCCGCCGGTTCATGTGATCGACGAGCCGCTCGGCACCGAAGATCCGCCCCGCGATCTCGGACGCGATCAGGCCCTGCAGCAGCTCGCGCAAGGCGTCGTCCTGCTTGCGGCTGAGCAGCCCGGCAACCTGCTGGTGCTGCTGCGACACGGCCCCGACGGAGTCCGCCAGCGTCGCTCTGCCCAACGGACCGGTCACCTCGACAACTAGCGGCATCGTCGGATCCGGCTGGCGGGCCTCGGCGTCCCAATTCGCTCCGAGAACGTCGCGCCGCTGCTGCAGCGACTGATACACGCTGTGGGGCTGCAGGTCGGCCAGGTCCCGCGGCACGAGCGGGCTGAGAGCTTCGAGCATCTCCTGTAGCCCCGCCGAGCCCGCAGTCGCGACGATGGCGCTTTCCGCTTGCTCGGCGTCGGCGTGTATCCGCACCGCGGCGAGGTACCCGGGCGTCGCCAAGGCCTCGTCGAGCGAGGCTCTGGTCACTTCGCAGTCTTGCTCTGCCTGTTCTCGACGCTCGGCGGCTGCGGCAACCTCGACTTCCGCCTTAGCCCTGTGCTTGAACGCGGCGTCTCGCTCCGCCCGCACCTCCGGCGCCATGGCCTCTACGGCCTCCAGTTCGGCTCCGCACCGGTCCAGGTCGGCGACCACCTCGGCGTACGCCGCGCCGATGCTGTCCTCCAGGGCTGCGAGGGTGGCCTGCTCGTCGTCGTGTCTCGACTGGCACCGTCGAAGCTCGGCGTGCTCAGCTTCGAGCGCTTCGACCGCGTCACGCCAACGGCCGAACCAGCGGTGCCATTCCTGCACCGACCGCCCCAGGGCGCCGAGCTGCGATCGGCACCGCTGGAGGGTCGAATCGGTCTCGGCCAAGTCGCGTTCGAAGGCCACGAGCCCCTGGCTGTCCCGGGACAGCGACAGCGTGGTGGCGGTGCGATGCAGGGCGTCGGATGCCTTCGCCAGAGCCCGCTCCGCCTCGGCCACTGCCTGGGCCGCGTCGCTTCGACGGGCAACTGCATCATCTAGAGCGGCGGTGGCTGCATCGACGGCGGCCCGTGCGCTGAGGATCGGCTCGGTGGTCGGCAGGATCGAGCGCTGCCGCTGCGCCGACCGATGTGACTCCCGATTGCTGGCGAGCTCGTCGCGGCTCTGTCGGACCGCGTCCTTCGCCCCGTCCAGCCGTCTCCTCGCCTCGGCGCGGGCTTGCTCGAGGGAGGCCCGTCTGGCTGTCGAGCCGATGTGCTCGGCCCGCTCCTTGCTGTGGACGCCGCGCAGCGATCCCACCCTGAAGGCGCCGCCGAGGGTCGCCAACGCGGTCGCATCGGAAGACGGGTCATAGGAGATCGACTCCAGCAGCTTGCGGATCGAGCCCTCGTCCACCTCTCCTTCGAGTCGCGGCGGGACGGTGACGATGAGGAGCTCGCTCAACGGGCTGGCCACGCCGGGGGACGCGATGGCGGCCAAGTCGCCGACCTCCAGTTCGACCGCTTCATCGGCCGGCCGAGCCGACAGGAGCCCGGAAGACTGCAGGGCTGCCTCAAGCCCGGCGCGCTGGGAGTCGCCGAGACCGGGCGCGAAGTCGACCCAGAGGTAGCCCGCGGGCTGGGCGTCGTGTCGTCCGTTGAGCATCCAGGACTTGAGAATGCCGCTCTGCTCGCCAGCGGCGTCGATGCGACCCTCGCGGGTGGTCAGCAGGAAGGGCAGCAGCATGTTCATCGCCGTGGACTTGCCCGAACCGTTGACGCCGC
>JAJDZO010000004.1 GCA_022824605.1 Acidimicrobiia bacterium | reverse complement strand
CCTGCAGGCAAGGCTCTCTCCCTTGTTTCGCGGTCAGGCCCGTGAACTGTAGCTTTCGCACCGTGATCGAGACGGCGCGATGATCGAGTCCGTACCGTGATCCGCGTGCCGGCTGATCGATTCGTAACCATGATCGAGGTGTTCGCTCCGGCCAAGTTGACGCTCAGCCTGCGGATCACCGGAGTCCGGGCCGACGGCTACCACGAGATCGATGCCGAGATGGTGACCCTCGACTTCGGGGACCGCGTCGACATCGTCGCGGGCGGTTCCGGTGTGCGAATGCTCGATGAGGCCGGCCAAGAACTCCGCGATGTGGCCGCACCCGGAGAGAATCTGGTCGAGCGTGCGCTGAATCTGGCCCGACAGCGGGCCGCGGTCACGGTCCACAAGCGGATCCCGGCCGGGGCCGGCCTGGGGGGCGGATCAGCCGACGCGGCCGCGGTGCTGCGCTGGGCGGGGATCACCGACGCCGTGCGGGCCGCCTCCATCGGCGCGGACGTGGCGTTCTGTCTGGCCGGCGGCCGAGCCCGGGTGAGCGGCATCGGCGAGATCATCGAACCGCTTGCCTACGTCCGCGAGCAGTACACCCTGGCGCTGGCGCCCATGGGTTGCGACACCGCGGCGGTGTACGCGGCCTGGGACGAGATGGGGGGTCCCGACGGCGAGCACGGCAACGATCTGGAGGCCGCCGCGCTGCGAGTGGTCCCCGAGTTGGCGCACTGGCGCGACGAGTTGGGTGGCTCCACCGGGCTGACCCCGCGGCTGGCCGGCAGCGGCAGCACCTGGTTCGTGAGCGGCGCCCACCCCGGCCCGGGCCGGGTGGTGGCCACCACCACCGAAGCGTTCTGAGGAGTCGGCGCTCCCCTTCGGGTCCGCTACTTGCGACGCTGGTGGCGGGTGCGCCGGCGCATCTTCTTGTGCTTCTTCTTGCGCATGCGCTTGCGGCGCTTCTTGATGAGCGATCCCACGAAGGCAGCACGCTACAGCGTCGAGCCTCCCATCACGCATCTCGGCGGCACCTGTGCCGCGAACCGCGGCGTGTTCGTTCGTGTGCCTGGCTCCAACGAGCGGTCACGCAACCGGAGGGCGGTCGCTATGGTTGGACGGGTCGTCCGCCGCCGAGCGGGCGGCTATGGCCGGTAGTTCAACTGGTAGAACGTCGGACTTTGGCTCCGGATGTTGCAGGTTCGAGTCCTGCCCGGCCAGCACACTGCCCGACCGGCAATGCCGGTGGCACGGCCCGCGTCCTACAATGCCGGTCGCCATGAAGCAGCAGACCCAGAAGGAGCTCCGGATCGTGTCGGGGCGCTCGAGCGAGGATTTCGCCGAGAGCGTGTGCGCGGAACTCGGCGTGGAGCTGGCCACCAGCCACATCGAGAACTTCGCCAACGGCGAGATCCATGTGCGTTACGGCGAGTCGATCCGCGGCTGCGACGCCTTCATCGTCGGGACCCACGCCGAGTGGGAGGGCGGCTCCATCAACGACGCCATCGTCGAGCAGCTCGTCATGGTCGACGCAGCCAAGCGGGCCTCCGCCAAGCGCATCACCGTGGTGGCCCCCTTCTACGGCTACGCCCGCCAGGACCGCAAGGCCTCGGGCCGTGAGCCCATCTCGGCCCGGCTCATTGCCGACCTCTTCCTGGCCGCCGGAGCCAAAAGGCTGCTGTCGGTCGACCTGCACTCCGGGCAGATCCAGGGATTCTTCGACGGTCCCGTCGATCATCTCACCGCCATGCCGGTGCTTCTCGAGTACCTGCGGTCGCTGCAGGGCGAGGATCTGGTGATCGTGTCGCCCGACGCCGGTCGGGTGAAGGTGGCCGAGCGGTACACCAACCTGCTGCACGCCGACCTGGCCATCGTCCACAAGCGCCGCCAGAACGCCAAGAACGAGGTGTCGGCCAAGGAGATCGTGGGCGACGTGTCGGGCCGCACCTGCGTGATCGTCGACGACATGATCGACACCGGCGGCACCATCGTGGCCGCGGCCGAGCTGCTGGCCGCCAACGGGGCCGGCCGGGTGATCGCGGCCACCACCCATGCCGTGTTCTCCGGGCCCGCGGTGCAGCGCCTCAGGGACTCGGTCATCGATGTGGTCGTCTGCACCGACACGCTGCCGTTGACCCCCCGCAAGCGGTTCTCGAAACTCGAGGTGGTGTCGGTGGCGCCCATCGTGGCCCGGGCCATCTCCGCGGTGTTCGAGGACACGTCGGTAAGCGAGATCTTCGGCGGAAACCACCTCGTGTAGCACTAGCCTCACGGGGATGGCTATGAACTTGGTGAAGGCCTCCACGGGCCGCGAGCACGGCACTAGGCCCAGCCGGCGGCTGCGCCGCACCGGTCACGTTCCGGCGGTGGTCTACGGCATGGGCGGCGAGCCCGTGGCCGTGTCCGTCGAGGGGGCTGATCTGCGGGGCGCGCTGAGCACCGAGGCCGGTCTCAACGCCCTCATAACGCTCGACATTGACGGTGGCCGCCAACTGTCGATCATCAAGGATCTCCAGCGTCACCCGGTTCGCCGCGACGTGCTGCACGTCGATTTCCTGAGGATCGATCCCGACCGCGAGGTCGAGGTGGACGTTCCTCTCATACTCATCGGTGAGGCCAAGAAGGTCACGCAGGCCAGCGGCATGGTCGATCAGGTGATGCACCACTTGCCGGTGCTGGCCCGCCCCGACGACATCCCCGTCGAGGTCACCGCCGATGTCAGCGACCTCGAGGTCGGCTCGTCGCTGCGAGTGACCGACATCGAGCTTCCCGCAGGCGTGACCGCGGCCGGCGATCCCGACGCCACTTTCGCGGTGGGGCTCATCACCCGTTCCACCAAGGAGTACCTGCGCCAGCAGAAGGCCGAGGAGGAAGCCGCCGAAGCGCAGATCATCATGGGCGAAGCAGCCGGAGACGACGAGGCGGCTGCCCAGGACGAAGAGTCCTGAGACCTGCCGGCGGGCCGTCCTAGGCATCGGCTCGCTCTCAGATCCCGGCCGACATGGGTCTCGCATCGCGTTCGGGCGCCTCGGCCGACATGCTGGTGGTGGGCCTGGGCAATCCCGGCGACCAGTACGTCCGCACCCGGCACAACGCGGGCCGCTGGGTGGTGGACGAACTCGTGGCGCGCCACGGGGGGCGGCTGCGCCGTGCCCGGCGCCAGCAGGCGCTGGTGTGCGAGCTGCGCCTGGGCGAACGGCGCGTCGCGGCGGCCTTCCCCGTCACCTGGATGAACGAGTCCGGGCGAGCGGTCGGGCCGCTGGTGCGTCGCTTCGGAATCAGTGACTTGAGCAGCCTCGTGGTGGTGCACGACGAGTTGGATCTGCCCGTCGGGCGGCTAAAGGTCAAGACGGGCGGGGGACTCGCAGGGCACAAGGGCCTGCAATCGATCCGTGCTCATCTGCGCAGCGACGCCTTCACCCGAGTGCGTGTGGGTGTCGGCCGCCCCGGCGTCACCCCCAGGGGAGGCGACTACGTGCTCAAAGCGCCCGGCCGGGCCGAGCGAGCCGAACTGGAGTCTGTGGTCGACCGGGCCGCCGACGCCATCGAGCATCTTCTCGATCACGGCGTGGAAGCCACCGCCAACCGCTTCAACGCCCGATGACAGGCCCTGTGGCCGGCAGTGTTCGTGGCAGGGACCGGCCGCTACTGGCCGGTGCGGCGTGCACCGATGCTCGGAGTCACGACGGCCTGCGCGGGCTGTTGCCGCGGCTGGCCGAGCATCCCGCCCTGCTGACGCTTCTGGGGCGGCGCACCGCCACGCTGGCGGTGCCCACCGCGGCTCGGGCCATGGCGGTGGCCGGGCTCAGCGCGGCG
>JAJDZO010000164.1 GCA_022824605.1 Acidimicrobiia bacterium | reverse complement strand
CGCCGCGGGCAGGCACGGGCCGGTGTTCTCATCGGGCACCGAGTTCCTGGCCGCCCTCCGCGAGATCGCCGGCTTGGAATCCAGCAACGACGGCACGGCACGCTGAGCCCCGCCACCCGCGGCCCGCTCTTCACGCTGTGCCCACCTACGAATGGCGACGCTTGTTCGGACGTGAGTTCGCGGCGATGGGCACAAATCAACAGCGGGAGTTCCTTCGGGCCGTGAGCGAGCTCGTCGACTGGGTGGCGCTCGATCTGTGTTGAGAAACTAGGATCAGAGTTGCCATAAAACTTGGAGTATCTATACTCAAAATCTAGGATTAGTGGCTAGACTTGGTATGTGGAGATCGTTGCCCGGCACCTGCTGCCCCGCCTGCACGAGGCCTTGGACGGCTTCCGCGCGGTGGTTCTCAACGGTCCTCGACAGTGCGGCAAGTCCACGTTGGCGAGACTGCTGGCGGACCAGCGCGGCGGAACGTACGCGTCGTTCGACGACGAGGCCATCCGTGACGCCGCCATGGCCGACCCCCATGGCTTCCTGCTCGATCAGGTCCACCCGCTGGTCGTGGACGAGGTCCAGCTCGGAGGCGATCGCCTGGTGCGCGCCCTGAAGCAGATCGTTGACGTCGACCCTTCCCGGGGCCGGTTCCTGCTCACGGGCTCCACGAACTTCCTCACCGTCCCCACGATCAGTGAGTCGCTCGCTGGACGCGTCCGCATCCTCCGCCTGTGGCCGCTGTCACAAGCTGAACTCGCCGGGTGCCCCGCACCGGGGGTCTGGGACTGGATAGAAGGCTTCGACACGCCGGCCCGTGCGCCGGCACCGGCCGGTTCGCCGCGCTCTGGTCGTCGAGCCTGCATGAGCCTGGTCTGCCGGGGTGGATTCCCGGAGGTCGTGACCATGGGCAGCGGACTGCGGACAGGCTGGTTCGAGAGCTACGTCGAGACAGTCATAGAACGCGATGTCGTTGCGCTCGGCGACCTGCGCCGCCGGTCGGTACTGGCGCCGCTGGTCCGCTGGATCGCGGCGAGCACGTCCAGCGAACTCAACGTGCAGGCCGTGTCGAGCCGCCTAGGTGTCGACAGGGCCACGATGGAGTCGTACCTGGACTGGATGGAGACTGTGTTCCTGATGCATCGCCAGCCTGCGTGGTCTCGTCGCCTGCCGTCGCGTGCCGTGCGGCGGCCCAAGATCCACGTCACCGACACCGGTCTGGCGGCCAGTCTCCTGGGAGTGGGCGCCAACTCGCTGACCGCTCCGACGTCGCCGTCGGCCGGACCGCTGTTCGAGAGCTTCGCGGTCAACGAGATAGTCCGCCAGCTGTCGGCGTCGCGCCCGGCAGAGCGGGCGTACCACTATCGCGACCATGACGGTCGAGAGGTCGACCTGCTTCTGGAGAGCCCGGACGGCGCGGTGACGGCCGTGGAGATCAAAGCCACCAGTTCGCCGCGGGCCGGGGACCTGCGGCACGTGGCCTGGCTGCGCGACCGCCTCGACGCCGCATCCCCTGCCGGCTTCCGCGCCGGTGTCCTGCTCCATACCGGCCAGCACCACCTGACAGTTGGCGATCGCCTCTACCTACGGCCCATACAGTCTCTCTGGGCCACCTCGCCGACCGGGAGCCCGGACCGGCAGTCACACCGCCCGAAGACCGAGTGACGTTGTCGTCGGGCTCCAGAGCCTGTGCGGGCAACGGCGCCCGTCCGCGAGCCGGAACCTCCGGGCGGGTTACTCCTGCCAGCGTTTGTAGCGGGGGTCGTCCTCGAAGAAGGCCCGGTACATGCCGTCGAATGCGAGCCATTGCAGGTCGATGCTGCGCCTCACCGCGTTCCACACCCGGTTGCGGGTGTAGTCGTCGTTGGCGTAGCGGCGCACGATCGCGGGGCCGATGTCGCCGTGGTCCTCCTCGATCTCGGAGGCGTGGATCTCCCAGTACTGCAACTCGTCGGTGCCCTTGGCGTAGCCGTAGTCGCGCACGAACGACTCGATGAGCATGTCGTTGCGCTTGGCCGACGCTCCCTCAATGAAAGCGATCCCGGCAATGGCCGCGATCCAGTCGCCCTTGAAGGCGTTGAAGTAGCGCCACTGCTCGAACGCGGCGGTCTCCGGGATGGCGTCGGTGGCCTTCATCTCATCGACGGACAGCCCGAGCGATGCACACCAGTTGAAGTAGATCTGCAGGTGGTGGCCGGTGCCGGAGTGGCTGCCGGTGGCCTCCTCCATCAGCACGTCGTCGAACCACAGGTGCTCGATGTCGGGGTCGCCCTCGGGGGCATAGGCGTACACCGCGCAGTGCGGACGGGGGTTGGGTTTGGGCCCCACGAAGAAGAACTGCCGGGCGAAGCCTCTCAGCGACTTGTGGGAGGCGTTCCCTTCGCAGATAGCGCTCACCAGAGGATGGAACTTGATGTGTTCGGCCTCGACGGTCTCGTCGATGCGGCTCAGCAGGGCGTCGGTTTCGGAAGACATGGCGCAGAACCCTAGCCGTGGCGTTCTCGGCGTCCCTTGTCGGGCGCATGCTGCTCCGTGCTGTCGAAATGGGCTAGCCGCGCAGTTCCACGCCTTCGAGGGGCTGGGAGCCGAGGCGGCCGGCGAAGAACTGGGTGACGATGGCGTTGAAAGTGTCGGGCCGCTCGAAATAGGGGGCGTGAGCGGCGTCGTCCATTATCGCCAGCCGCGACCCGTCGAGCAGTTCGTGGGCCGCCTCGCCCATGGCCAGCGGGAAGCCCAGATCCTCTCGACCCCACACCAGCAGCACACCGAAACGGCCGCTCAGCGCAGCCAGCCGCTCGCCCACCACGTCATCGTCGATGCGGTTGGCGAAGTAGTCGGCGATCCGCTCGAAGCTCTCGGCCGCGCCCGGCGAGTTGTTGATGCACACCTCCTCGCGGTGCAACTCGGCGGTGACCAGGCTGTCGTCATGGATCACCGAATGGAGCTTGCGGTCGACCATCTCCGGTGTGGCGTCTGCGATCAGGCCCGCGGTGCGCTCCCTGGCCTCCCGACCGATCGGGGCCATGCCCAATGTTCCCACCATCGCCAGCCCGGCCACCCGCTCAGGAATCTGGCAGGCCACCGTGGCCAGCACATGGCCGCCCAGCGATGTGCCCACCAGGTGCACCTGGTCCGCTCCGATCTCGTCGAGCACGGCCAGCGCGAAGGCTGCGTAGTTGGGCACGGAATGATCGAAGCGGCTGCCCTTCTCGGCCAGGCCATGGCCGGGCAGGTCGATGGCGTAAACGTGGTAGCCGGCTTCGGCGAGAGGCTCAAGATTCAGACGCCACCGGTCGGCTCGAGCCCCCACGCCGTGCACGAGCAGCATGGTCCTGTCACCCTCGCCGGCCTCAAGGACGCGTGTCAGCGTGCCGGCCGCGCCGAGCGGGTACTGGATCACGGCCGGAACAGCCTTCGATCCGCCTGCTCAGCGAACGGCCGCTCCAGCCCGCACCGGGTAGGGCTTAGAACGGGCGTTGACCTGCAGGGAACCTGCCGGCGGGCGGATCGATGCCCGGGGGATGGTTCTGGCCGAGGCACTAGCTCGCTTCCTGGGAGGCTGCGTGGGCCAACTCATCGAGCTGGCCCAGAAGCTCCTGGTCGCCGTTGGTGTCGAAGTCGCGTGGGTCGGGCTGGATCGCGCTGCCGCCGTTGAACACCACGTCGTAGGTGATCTCCGACGGGCAGATGGTCTGGGCCCGGTCGTAGGGGCGACGCTGGGAGAGCACCTCGTCGTCGAAGACCTGCACCTCGCCGCGCAGCATCACCGTGCTGATGCGCGCCTTGTCCTGCAGCGCCCGGATGTCGGCGAGCGGATCTCCGTCGACGACGATGATGTCGGCGCCCTTGCCCGCGGCCAATGAGCCCACATCGTTGTCATCGCCGAGCACGACGGCGCAGTCGTGGGTGGCCGCCTTGATGGCCTCGAGAGCGCTCATCCCGGCATAGCGCATCAGCAACTCGAGCTCCCGGGCGTGCCAGTCGCCGTAGGGGGTGGCCGCGAAGCCGGTGTCGGTGCCGGTGATGATCGGCACCCCCGCCTCGCGGGCCTTGTTGAGGCACTCGGCGGTGCGGTCGAGCAGCCGGGAGTAGGCGCTGCGCATGCCGGCGGGAACCCCGGCCGCCGCCCCGTACTCGCCGAGGTTGCCCAGCAGCAGCAGCGCCGGGGCCAGCGGGATCTGTGAGTCGGCCAGCCGCTCGATGGTGTCGTCGCTCATGGAGTTGCCGTGCATGATCCAGTCGAGCTCGGCCGCCACTGCGGAGTCGATGTTGTTGGAGCCGCGGGCGTGCATGGTGATGCGCTTGTTGAGGCGGTGCGCCGCGTCGGACATGGCCTTGATCTCGTCTCCCGAGAAGGCCTCGTAGTCGCCCAGCGGGCTGTCGCCGATCTTGATCAGGTCGACGCCGTTCTTCACCTGGTGACGGACCTCGGTGACCATCTCGTCGGCGGTGTTGACCACCTTGCCGATGCTCGATTCGGGACACCCCACCGACGTCGGGTACCAGTCGCTGATGCCGTTGAAGGTGGACAGGAACCGGCCCGCGGTGGTCATCCGCGGCCCCTGGACCAGACCCTCCGCGATGCCCTCGCGGATGCCGACACCGATGAAGTAGCTGCCACCGGGGTCGGAGATGCCGGTCACCCCGGCCCGCAGGACCTTGGTGACATTCCACGCCGAGCGCAGGGTGCGCAGTTCGTGGCTGGTGTACAGGTCCTGTTCCTCCTGCGTGCGGGCCTCGCCGAACGACGTGTGGCAGTGGGCGTCGATCAGCCCCGGCATCACGGTCCTGCCGGTGGCGTCGATGCGCACGATCTCGTCGCCGCGCGGCACCGTTTCGTCGCCCACATCGGTGCCGACCGCCTCGATGGTGTCGTCCTTCACCAGCACCGAGCAGTCCTGTACCGCCGCAGAGCCGGTGCCGTCGATGACGGTTCCGCCGCTAATCAAGGTCCACGAACTCATGGCACCTCCTGAGTGTCGGGATTCCGTTGGCGACCATACCGCGGCACTCGGCCACGATTCGACTCGGAGGCCGCGGGGCCGAGCACGCCTCGCCTTCTTAGGTTCGGCGCGCCCAGCGCCCCGACGCGACTGGCACGCACCTGCCGGCGCACGGTCTAATGGGTTCATGACATCCCCGATCCCCCACACCGACCGACCACCGCTACTCACCAACCGGAGCGGTCTCAGCGAATCCCAGCAAGCCGTGTTCGACTGGATCGTCGAGAGCCGCGGCACGATGATCCGCCCCTATGAGGTGCTGTTGCATCTGCCCGAGATGGCCCGGCCCGCGGCGGAGCTGGGCCATCAGATCCGCTACGAGGGCGCGCTGAGCGACCACGACCGGGAGCTGGCGATCCTCGCAACATCTGTCGTGCATGCCTGCGGCTTCGAGTGGGACAGCCACATCGGGCTGGCCCGGACTGCCGGTGTGGCTGACGACACGATCACGGCCTTACGAGACCCTGGCGGCACCATTCAGGCCCCCGACGACGTGATAGTCGGATTCGTGCGGGAGTTGTGCGCCACCTCAAGAGTGTCCGACGCCACGTACGCCTCCGCAGCCGAGCGGCTGGGCACCGCCGGGGTGGTGGAGTTGAGCACCCTGGTGGGCTACTACACCCTGCTCGCCTTCATCATCAACCTCGCAGAGCCCGACGACTCCGTCGATCGGTGAAGGTGCGGGGCGGCTTCTGAACGGGGCCGCCGCCGGTCACACGGTCAGGCCAGGCCGGCGAAGTCGACCTGATTGGTGTTGAACCAGCCCATGAACCCGTGGTCGACGACCAGATTGTGGCCGTTCATGGCTGCACTGGCGTCGGTTCCGAGCATCAGCAGCGCGGCGGCGATCTCGGCGGGGGTGAGGATGCCGGCGGACTGGTCGACCATCCAGTCGATCACCTTCTCGGTGAGGTGGCGGCGGAAGTCGTGCAGCAGAGGAGTGTCGATCACGCCGGGGCACACGCTGTTGGTGCGCACGCCGAAGTCGAGGTAGCTGCGGCGCGAGCCGTACATGGTCCAAACCTGGGCCACCTCTTTGGAGAACTCATAGGGCGTGGGATCGACCAGCTCGCCGTGGTCCGCGATCCACCCGAGCGCCTCGTCCCAACCGTCGACGGCGATCAGCTCCAGGATCTCGTTGAGGTTCTGCGGCCAGCGCTGCCCGGCCACCGACGCGGTGTTGACGATGGCTCCGCCCCGGTTCATGGTGGGCAGCAGACCCTCGCTGAGGCGGCGAAGCCCCAGGTAGTTGACCCGCAGCACGAAGTCGGAGGGGTGCACCCCGGCCACGCCCGCGTTGTTGAACAGCACATCGGTGCCGCCGCCGATGGCTTCGCAGGCGGCGTCGATGGAGTCGGGGTCGCTCAGGTCGGCGGCCACATAGGCGGTGGCCGCACCGGTGGGCTCGTTGCGGTCGATCACCGTGAGGTCGGTGCAGCCTGCCTCCGCCAGCAACTCCACCGCGGCCGCGCCCACGCCGCTGGCGCCCCCGGTGAGCACCACCTTCTTGCCTGCGTAGTTGAACAGCTTCGATGAGGACTCCGGCATGGCAAGGCTCCTTGCGGTCTGGGCTGGTGGGCGGTCGGCTCAGGCCGGGGTGAAGGCTAGGTGGTCTCGGCGCCGCCGTCGAGAATGTTCAACGGTCGAGGGTCGATGGGATCGGAGGGCATAGCGGCGTCGTCGTGTGTTGAGGGCGGGGCAGGTCACGGGAACAGGCTTCGCAGCAATTGCCACGTCATCCACAGGCCGGCAACCGCGATCGGACCCGGTATGGCGATGATCAGGATCCAGGTGAGGTAGCGGACCCATGCGGGCCGGTCGGCGAAGCGACGCTGGTGGAAGGCGGCGTCGAGGCGCTCGGCCTCCACATCGGGATGTGCCAGTCCGAGAACCTCGGCGGCCCGGTCCTCAACCTCGGCTCGCACCACCAGCACGGCCAGCCGGTGAGTGACGTGGTGGGGGGCTACCTCGGAGGCCGGATCCACCAGCACCGTGGCCTCG
The DNA here is from genome assembly GCA_022824605.1 of Acidimicrobiia bacterium. Classification (GTDB taxonomy): domain Bacteria; phylum Actinomycetota; class Acidimicrobiia; order Acidimicrobiales; family Aldehydirespiratoraceae; genus Aldehydirespirator. Next base: position 13,497 of record JAJDZO010000164.1, on the reverse strand, counting down.
AAGCCCGCCTCCTGCAGGCGGGCCTTGGCCACATGAGCCTCCCAGCGGTTGGCGTACTCGGCGAGGGGGACCATCCCTGGAAGAGGTTTCACCCCCATATCGTGCCACTCCGGGCACCGATAGCGTGGCGCGCATGAGTCCGGCGGTGGCTGTCAGCGAACTTGTGAAGGATAACGGGTCGTGTCGTGCCGACGACGGCGTGTCGTTCGAGGTGCAGCAGGGCGAGGTGTTCGCCCTGCTCGGCCCGAACGGAGCGGGCAAGTCCACCACCGTGGAGATCCTGGAGGGGCACCGCAGCCGCACCTCGGGAACCGTGCGGGTGCTCGACACCGACCCGGAGTCAGCGGGCGCCTCCTTCCGCGACCGGATCGGCATCGTGTTGCAGTCCTCGGGCATCGACCCCGAACTGACGGTGCGTGAGGCGCTCGAGTTCTACGGCGCGGCCTACTCGCGCCCGGTGCCGACCGGCGAACTGATCGAGATGGTGGAGCTGGGTGAGAAGGCCGACGCACGCATATCCACCCTGTCGGGGGGGCAGCAGCGCCGCATCGACATGGCCCTCGGGCTCGTGGGCGACCCCGACGTGGTGTTCCTCGATGAGCCGACCACCGGCTTCGATCCCGCGGCTCGTCGGCGGGGCTGGGAACTGGTGGAACGACTGGCGTCGCAGCAGCGGGCCGTGCTGTTGACCACCCACTACCTCGACGAGTCCGAGACCCTGGCCGACCGTGTGGCTGTGCTGGCCAACGGCCGCATCGTGGCCGAAGGCACGCCGGCGGAGCTGCGGGCTCGGGCAGGCTCGGCGTTGATCCGCTTCAGCGTGCCCGACAGCACGGAGCCGGTGAGCGATCTGCTGGGCCCGATCTCCGGTGACATCGTCGGACGCGACCGCCACATCGAGATCAACACCGATGCTCCCACCGCCGACCTGGCCCATGTGACGGGCTGGGCGACCGAGCGCGGGCTGGAGCTTGCGGGACTGACCGTGTCGACTCCGAGCCTCGAGGACGTCTACCTGAGCCTGGTCGAGGGCGACCGCCCCGAGGCACTACCCGATCCGGACCCGAAGCCATGAGGCTGCTGTGGCGCTGTATGCGCATCCAGAACCGCATCTTCTGGAGAACGCCGATCGCCGCCTTCTTCTCGCTGGTGTTCCCGATCCTGATGCTGGTGCTGTTCACCGCCATCTTCGGCAACGACGATTTCGACAGCGTCTACGGGCGGGTCACCAGCAGCCAGTTCTACACGCCCGGTCTGGCCGTTTACGCGGCCGCGTCGTCCACCTACACCGGCATCGGCGTCACCCTGGCCAGCCGCCGCGAGCTCGGCATTCTCAAGCGGGTGAAAGGCACGCCGCTGCCGGCTTGGGCCTATCTCGGCGGGGTGGTGCTGTCGGGGGTGTGGGTCGCGACGTTGGGCGTGGTGGCGATGGTCACCCTGGGCGTGGCCGCCTACGGAGTGAACATCGAGGCGGCCAAGCTTCCCGCCATGGTCGTCACGTTCGTGGTCGGGGCCGCGTCGTTCGCCGCGCTCGGCCTGGCGCTTGCGTCGGTGGCCCGGTCGGTTTCGACCGCGGTGCCGATGGCCAACGCCACCCTGTTGCCGATCGCCTTCATCTCCAACATCTTCGTCCCCTTCGGCACCGACACTCCCGGCTGGCTGGACCTGCTCGGTGACATCTTCCCGCTCAAGCATTTCGGGTTGGCCTTCGGTGAGGCCATGAACCCGTTCTCGGATGCGCCCGCGTTCGAATGGCACCGGCTCGGCGTGATGCTGATCTGGCTGGCGGTCGGTGCGGCCGTGGCGGCGCGACGGTTCAGCTGGGCACCGCCGGTGGTCGCCGGTCGCACCTCTCGGCGCCGCACCCGAGCGGCTGCTGCCTAACATCGCCGGATGGTCGCCTACGACGAGTTCGCGATGTTCGCGGAGAACGCGGCGGAGCAAGGGATCGAATGGTCGGGCCCACCGACGGTCCGCCGTGAATCGGTGCCGCTGCCGTCGGGGCTGGCGCTGTCGGCGCTGGTGTGGGGAACCGCCGAGCCGGAGTTGGTGTTGATCCACGGCGGCGCCCAGAACGCCCACACCTGGGACACGGTGGCCCTGGCGCTCGATCGGCCGCTGGTGGCGGTGGACCTGCCTGGCCACGGGCGCTCCGACCACCGGCCCGGCCACGACTACGGGCCGGTGTCGATGGCTGACGATGTGGCCGTCGCGGTCGAGGCGCTCGCCCCCGCAGCCGAGGCCGTGGTGGGCATGTCACTGGGCGGACTGACCGCCATCTGCCTGGCTGCCGGCTATCCGAGCCTCGTGCGGCGGCTGGGTGTAGTGGACGTCACGCCGGGGACCGACCGCAAGAAGGCCGAGCCCATCATCGCGTTCATCGACGGACCCGAGTACTTCGACAGCTTCGAGGCGATCCTGGACCGCACCATCGAGCACAACCCCACCCGCAGCCGTTCGTCGCTGCGCCGGGGTGTGCTGCACAACGCCCACGAGACCGATGACGGCCGCTGGACCTGGAACTACGACCGCACCCGGGACCGCCCGCGCGGTGGCCGTACCGAGGCCGGATTCGAGGATCTGTGGGAGAAGGTCTCGGCCGTCGCGGCTCCGACCGCGCTGTGGCAGGGCGGTGCCTGGAGTGTGGTCGACGAAGCCGACGTGGCCGAGTGGATGCGGCGGCTGCCGGCATCGGTCCACGAGGTGGTGGACGGCGCGGGCCACTCGATCCAAGGCGACCGCCCCTTGGAGTTGGCCGCGCTGATAGAGGACCTGTTGCGAACTTCTGTGAAATAAGAGGGCGCACAGGTGGAGAATCGACAGTAGTTCAGGTGGATGCCTCGGCGGACCTCATCTGGTCATTGCCAGGAGCCAACGACTCGGCTTGCTAGGCAGGGTCGCGGTAGCCGGACTCGTCGAACCGGTAGCCGTCGGGGGTCATCTCCAGGCGGTGGCGGGGACCCGGCAGCGAGGGATCGCCGGTTGCAAAACCGGCGTCGCCGTGCCACATCGACACTGGCCCGTGCTCGCCGGTGCCGAGTCGGGTCTCGTAGCGGCGGGGGCGACGCCGGCTCAGACCGTCGAGTGCGTCGGCCACCGTCGAATAGCCGCTGAGGGTGTGCAGCGTCACCCACGTTGGGGCGATCAACTCGATCTCTCCGGCGGCGCGGCGTCGTATGGCCCCGGCCGGGGTCATCCACTCGTGGTGGGTTATCTCGCCGTCGTCGACGGCCACCTCGGTCGCCGGGGCCCGGGCCGCGAAGAACCAGGTGGCGAAGCGCTTGGGCGTGATCGGCGGCGGGAGCCAGAACGAGAAGTGCACCAGGCTCACCGCGTCGAGCACGATGGATGCCTCCTCGTGAGCCTCTCGGACGGCGGCATTGCGTGCGGCCGTGATGAGGTCGCCGGCGCTGTCGTAGTCTCCATCGTCGATCCGGCCCCCGGGGAACACCCACATACCGCCGAAGGCGAGCCGCGAGTTCTTGCGCAGCATCAGCGACTCGGGGCCCGCGGGGCCGTCGCGCAGCACGACCACGGTTGCCGCCGGGATGGCGGACGCCTCGCCGTCCCGCTCGAACTGCTCGCGCCACTGCTCGAAGAGCAGCGTCTCGCGGTCGAACGCCGCCCGGGATCCCGCGCCGCCGTCTTGTGCGGAGGTCTGCGTCACTTGATCACGCCGTCGGCTCTGAACTCGTCGATGCTGTCAGTCAGGCCGAGCTCTGCAAGAACTTCGTCGGTGTGCTGGCCGTGGCCGGGAGACGACGGCTGGCGCAACTCTGCCGGCGTCTGCGAGAAGCGGGCCGCAGGCCGAGCCTGGCGCACCCGGCCCATCACCGGATGGTCGTGCTCGCTGAACAACTGGTTATGGACGGCCTGAGCGTCGTCGGCGATGTCCTCAACGTCGAGCACGACCCCGAACGGAACCTGATAGCGATCGAGGGCCTCCACCGCCTCCGCGAGGGGCATGGCCGCGGCCGCGGCATGCACGGCCCTGAAGATGTCGCTGGTGGGTTCCTTGTGGCGCTGACGGTCGCCCATGGTGGCCACCCGAGGATCGCTGGTGTCCACACCGAAGGCTCGGGCCATGCCGTGGAACTCCGCATCGGTGACCGCGGCCACCACGACGTGGCCGTCGGCCAGTGCGATGGCTCGCTGTGGAGCCGAGAACGACTGCGGCAGATGGCGCTGGGTGTTGTCGAGGGCCACCTCGTGGGCGGCGGCGTCGACGAACAGGAAGGCCACCGAGGCGTCGAGCATCGACACCTCCACATGCTGGCCCGGCTCGCCGCGCTGGCGTGCCAGCAGCGCCGCCGTCACAGCCTGAGCGGCGGTGAAGGCGGTCACCTTGTCGGCCAGCGCCTGGCGCAGAAAACGAGGCGAGGCGTCGTTCGGGCCGGTCTGGTTGCCCACGAAGCCCGATTGGGCCTGAATCACGGAGTCGTAGGCCCGCCGGTTCGCGTAGGGGCCGTCGGGCCCGAAGCCTGTGATCGAGGTGTAGACGAGGTCGGGATTGACGGCTGAGACGTCGCTGTAGCCGAGGCCTAGGCGCTCTATCACGCCGGGTCGCATGTTCTGCACGAACACGTCGGCGTCGGCGAGCAGATCGAGCACGATCCGGCGGCCCCGCTCGTCGGTGCAGTCGACGGCCACCGAGCGCTTGCCGCGGTTGCATGTCTGGAACATCGCCGAGATCCCGCCCGCAACCACACCGACGAAGCGGCCCTGGTCGCCGTATACGGGGGGTTCCACCTTGACGGCCTCGGCGCCCTGATCGACGAGCAGACCCACCGTGAGCGGCCCGGTTATGGCCACGCTCATCTCGACGATCCGGATTCCGTGCAGTGGTCCTGCCATGGCGTCTCGCGATCCTCGTTCAGGGGCCGGCCGGCGTCGAGTCAGCCTTGGTCGGCCGAGTTGCGCCCGGTGGGCTGGTCGGGCTCCGGCACGCCGTGGAACCATCCGGCCTCCTCCACCAACGACCGGCTGCGCCAGCCCTCGGAGGTGCGCACCAGCTTGTGGTGGTACCAGCCGCCGGTGGCCCACACCGGATGGCCGGGAAGCTTCAACGGGTTGTACACCATGGCGGTGACCTCGGCCTCGTCTCGGTCGATGGTGATCTCGATGTTGGAGATCAGGTGCTGGATGCTCTCGAACATCGCCATGGCCTCTGTGAGGAACCCGACAACGATGTCGACGTCGCCCGCGATGCCGCCGACCGCGGTGTAGTCGATGTGGGCGTCGGGGGTGAAGACGCTGCGGAACAGGTCCCAGTCCTGGCGGTCGACGGCTCGGGCGTAGCGGGTGAGCAGGTCGGTGATCTCCGCCCGGTCGATGAGCGTCTGCACCTCCACCGCCCCACGATACGGCTGGGTGCCAGCATTATGGCGAGAGTATGTCGGCCTCGGAAGGGCAGCCGGCGGGTTGTCCCCTCGACCACGGAACGCGGCGATGCCCCGCTGAGGGCGTCGACCTGTGGGACTGGCGCGATCAAGAGGGCGCGCAGATAGGTGCAGGTTTGTCGCGTCGGGCCGGTTGTGTCGCCGACAACTCGGGAGGCACCGCTGGCCTGTGGATGACCCTTCAGCAGGGGCCGGAAGATCACCAATCGGCAGGTCATGAGCCGCTACGGTCGGTCCTATCGGCGGGCTGACCCCATCGCCGTCGAGCTAGGCACTCGTCGGCAAGGACCCTGCGAGAGACTTGGAGAGCCTGGAGAGAATCGTGACCACGCAACAGCAACTGACGACCGCGACCCTCGATCCGGTCCCGGCCCGCTACGTCGAAGACATTCCCGTGGCCGAGGAGATGAGCGACTCCTTCCTCGCCTACGCCCTGTCGGTCATCACGGCCCGCGCCATCCCCGACGTGCGCGACGGCCTCAAGCCGGTGCAGCGGCGGGTCCTCTACTCGATGCTGCAGATGGGCCTCCGCCCCGGCACGCCGTACCGCAAGTCGGCTCGTGTGGTGGGCGACACCATGGGCCGCTACCACCCCCACGGCGACGCCGCCATCTACGACACCCTCACCCGCATGGGCCAGGACTTCAGCCGCATGGTGGCGCTGGTCGACCCGCAGGGCAATTTCGGCAGCCTCGACGACCCTCCCGCTGCGGCCCGCTACACCGAATGCCGACTGAGCACCGCGGCCATGGACATGGTCGGCGAACTCGACGAGGACACCGTCGACTTCCGCCCCACCTACGACGGCGAGGACACCGAACCCGTCGTGTTGCCCGCCGCGATGCCCAACCTGCTGGTGAACGGCACCACCGGCATCGCCGTGGGCATGGCAACCAACATGGTGCCCCACAATCTTGCCGAGGTCGGCGCGGCCATCGAGCTGGTGATGAGCAAGCAGCCGACCGAGGCGGCGCCGGTCCGTGCGAGCACCGCCGCCGGCCGCAAGCGCAGGCCGCGGCCCACCGTCGATGAACTCATGGAGGTGCTGCCCGGACCCGATTTCCCGGGCGGCGGAATCGTGATAGCCGACGACAGCCTGCGGTCCGCCTACGACACGGGCCGAGGGTCGATCCGGGTGCGGGCCCGGCTCAGCGTCGAAGCCGTCACCCGGCGCCGTCAGGCCTTCATGGTCACCGAACTGCCCTACCAGGTGGGGCCCGAGCGGGTGGTGGCCCGTATCACCGAGTTGGTGGGGGCCGGCCGGCTCGCGGGCGTCGCCGGCATCGCCGATCTGAGCGACATGGACGGGCTTCGCCTGCAGATCGATCTGAAGCCGGACGTCGACGTCGAACAGGTCCGCGCCGAGCTCTACCGCAACACTCCCCTCGAAGAGAGCCTGAGCGTCAACAATGTGGTGCTCGTCGATGGCGTCCCCACCACCGTCGGGCTGCGGGAACTGTGCGAGCACTACGTGGCCCACCGTCTCGAAGTGGTCGTGCGCCGCACCCGCCACCGCCTCCAGCGGGCCACAGACCGCCTGCACATCGTGGAGGGCCTGCTCACGGCGCTGGACAACATCGATGAAGTGGTCGCCTTGATCCGCGGCTCTGCGGACGCGGCTGCGGCGAGGGCCGGGCTCATGGCCCGATTCGAGCTCACCGAGGTGCAGGCAACCCACATTCTCGACATGGCGTTGCGACGGCTCACCGCGCTGGAGCGTGAGCGCCTCGACGCTGAGGCCGAAGGTCTGCGAGCCGACATCATCGACTATCGAGAGATCCTCGACAGCAGGCGCCGGCAGCGTGCCATCGTGCGCAAGGAGCTGCGACGCATTGTCGACGACCACGGCCGGCCGCGTCGCAGCCGGATCGTGTCCGCCGAGGTCGCCGACCGGGCCCTGACCGGAGCTTCGAACGGCTTGGCTGCCTCCTCGCACGCACCGGACTCGGCCGACCCCGGTCCTGATCTGCCCTGCGTGGTGACCGTGTCGACCAGCGGCAACGTTGGACGGGCATCGCTGAAGGGGGCACGGCGCTCGTCGCCGGGACGCCACGATCTGATCGTCGCTCGGGCCGCGGGGTCCACCGGCGCGCTCGTGGCCGCGGTCACCAGTGCCGGGCGCGCCCTCGCGGTCCGCGGCTCGGACATCCCTGAGTCGGACAACCGCGTCCGGGGCGCGGACGCATCGTCGGTGTTCGACCTGGACGCAGCCGAGAGCGTGTTGGCCCTCGTTGCCCCCGGCAGTGACCGCCTGGTCATGGTGACGGCCGCAGGCGCCATCAAGCGCATCGCGGCCGGAGAGGTGCTCGACGCCCCGCCGGGGGCTTCGCTGATCTCGCTTGGAGCCGGCGACCGCCTGGCGTGCGCGTTCACTGCACCCGACGATGTGGATCTGCTCGTGGCGACCAGCGACGGAAGGGCGCTGCGCATGGCGGCCTCGTCGGTGCGGGTGCAGCGTCGGGGTGCGGCCGGAATGGCGGGCATCAGGCTGCTTGAGGGTTCTGTGCCGGTAGGGGCGGGCGCGGTCGTTGCCGACGCGGTGCTGGTGGTCGCCACCTCCGCTCCCAGTTCTGGCTCCGGCAGCGGCGTGAAGGTCACGCCCTGTTCGGAGTTGCGCACGCAGGGACGGGGAGGCCAGGGGGTGCTCGTGGTGAAGCTGCAACCCTCCGAGTCGGTGGTGGCCGCAGCGATCGGCGCCCCCGACGGCATGCTGGCGCTGATGGGTCGAGACGACAATCCCCGCAAGATCGATCTGCATCCGGTGCCGGTGCGGGTGGAGCCCACCGCCCGCCACCGTGCCCCGCAGCGCTTCGAGCGACGCATCCACCTGCTCGCACCGGCTAGGTGGTGATGGCGGTGTCGCCGTCAACCAAGTCTCGTAGACCCTCCGGGGTGGTCGAGGCACCGCTGTTGCCGGGAATCGGGGCCGAGCCCGCCGCGGAGGCGAAGCCTGAGGGCGTGGTCGCCAACGGTTCCAATGGTGCGACCCGACGCAGCACCGACACCTACGACGCCGACTCCATCGAGACGCTCGAAGGCCTCGAGGCGGTCCGCAAGCGGCCAGCAATGTACATCGGCGGTAACGGGTCCGAGGGCCTCATGCATCTCGTGTGGGAGATCGTCGACAACGCCGTGGACGAGGCCGCCGCCGGCTTCGCCACCCGGGTGGACGTCACCCTGCGTCGTGACGGGTCGATCGAGGTGGCCGACAACGGCCGCGGCATCCCCGTCGACAAGCACCCCGACCGTGATGTGTCGGCCCTGGAAGTGGTGTTCACCGAACTCCACGCGGGCGGGAAGTTCGGCGAGGGCGCCTACAAGGCCTCCGGCGGGCTGCACGGGGTGGGGGCGTCGGTCGTCAACGCACTGTCCACCCGACTCGATGTGGAGGTACGCCGCGACGGCTACGTCCACGAGTTGAGCTTCAAGGACCAGAAGCCCGGCCACTTCGTGAACGGAAGGTTCAAGCCCAGCAGCAACGTGCGCCCCACCACCCGGCGCAGCAAGGCGACCGGCACAAGGGTGAAGTTCTGGCCCGACACGGCCCTGTTCCATCCCGACGCCCGCATCGACGCCGACGAGGTACGCAGCCGCCTCCGCCAGATGTGCTACCTCGTGCCCGGCCTGCGGGTGACCGTGGTGGACAACCGCAGCGGCGAGACCTCCGAACCGTTCGACTTCGTGAGCCGGGGCGGCCTCGCCGACCTGGTGAAGGAGCGCTCCGAAGCCGCCGGGCAGAGCACGGTGAGCGGCGTGATCACCATCAACGGCATCGAGCGCTTCGTGGAGAAGGTCCCTGTGGACGGCCGGATCACCGAGGTCGAGCGGGAGTGCACGGTCGACATCGCGCTGCGCTGGGTGTCGGGATACGACAGCGACGTGCAGTCGTTCGTGAACACGATCCCCACCAGCTCGGGCGGCACCCACCTGGCCGGCTTCGACAAGGCCTTGACTCGGGTGGTCAACGGCGTGCTGTTGAAGGACAACCGCAAGCTGGCCCGGCTCGCCCGCGACCACCGCGGCCCGAGCACTAAGAACGGCAAGGGCGGCGGCGCCAAGACCGGGGCCACCAAGGACGATGTGCGTGAGGGCCTCATCGCGGCGGTGAAGGTGACGTTCTCCGAGCCGCAGTTCCGGGGCCAGACCAAGCAGGAGCTGGGCACACCCGCGATCGAGGGCATCGCGGCCCGGGTCACCTACGAGCAGCTCAAGGAGTGGTTCGAGCCCGGCGGCGGTCCCCGCTCGCAGGTGAAGGCCATCGGCGACAAGCTGGCCGCCGCCATCGTCAACCGGGTCGCCTCCAAACAGATGCTCGACACCAAGCGCCGAGCGGCCAGCCTGGGCTCCACCGGGATGCCCGACAAGCTGGCCGACTGTCGCCGCCACGGTCCCGAGGCCGAGCTGGTGCTGGTGGAGGGCGACTCGGCCGCGGGTCCGGCCAAGCGGGGACGGGACTCGCAGTTCGTGGCCATCCTGCCGCTGCGAGGCAAGATCGTGAACGCGGCCAAGGCGAGCCCCAAGCAGGTCCTCGACAACGCCGAGGCCCAGGCGATCTTCACCGCCATGGGCGCCGGCGCGGGCGACGCTTTCGACATCGAGTCCGCCCGCTACGGCCGCATCGTCATACTGTGCGACGCCGACGTGGACGGCAGCCACATCCGCTGCCTGTTGTTGACCCTGATCCACGGGTACATGAGGGACATGCTCGTGGCGGGGCGGGTCTTCTCCGCCCAGCCGCCGCTGTACACCGCCAAGGTCGGAGACCGGACCTATCGGGCATATTCCGACGACGAGCGTGACCGGATCACCGCCGAGCTGTGCCGCGGCAACCGCAGAGCCGAGAACGTCAAGTGGCAGCGCTTCAAGGGCCTCGGGGAGATGAACACCGACGAACTGCGGCACTGTGCGCTGGATCCCGCCACCCGGACACTGCGACGGCTCACCATGGCCGACGCCGAGCAGGCCGACGCCGCGGCGGAGATGTTCGACGTTCTGATGGGCAGCGACGTGGCCCAGCGGCGCGACTACCTGGTCGAGAACTCCTCACTGGTGGACGAGGCCACCCTCGACATCTGACCGCGGCTGGCCTGCGACGACGGCCGGCCTGCGATGACGGCTGGGTTGCGGCGACGGCTGGGCTGCGGCGACGCGACGGCCTGCGGCGACGGCTGGGTTGCGATGGCTGCCGGACATCCCTGCGGTTGTCACACCGATGAACTAGAACGGCGGTATGCAGCTCGCGCTCGATCCCGGCGACATGCTCGACCCCGCGGGTGTCGGCGCGGTCGGCCAGGACGGTCGCCCGAGCCCGCCCAAGCGGCTGTCACCGTCGGGCGCGGCCACCTTCGAGCAGTGCCCCCGCCGCTGGCGTTTCCGCTATGTGGACCGTCTGCCCGACCCGCCGGGAGTGGACGCCCTGGTCGGCACGTTCGCCCATCGGGTGCTTGAACTCCTCATGGCGCAGCACCCGGGCCGGCGCACCAAGGACGACGCCCGCCGGATCGCCCGAGCATCGTGGTCGGAGATGTCCGGCAGCGCTGACTACCGCGATCTGGAACTCGACGAAGCGCAGGAGAAGGAGTTCCGTTGGAAGGCCTGGCGGGCCATCGAGGGTCTGTGGGATCTCGAGGATCCGGCCGAAGTGGATGTGCGGTCCACCGAGCAGCAGGTGTCGGTGACGCTCGACGGCGTGCCCTTCCGGGGCGTGGTCGATCGAGTCGAGTCCGAACCGGACGGAGTGGTGATCAGCGACTACAAGTCGGGCCGGGCCCCGTCACCGCGCTACTCAGCAGGCAGGCTGCAGCAGGTGCTGCTCTACGCGGCGGCTGTGGCCGAAGAGACGGGCGAACAGCCGGTGAGGGCTCGGCTGCTGTATCTGGGCCAGAAGATCGTGGCCACCGCGGTCACCGAGGTCGAACTGGCGGGCGCAGTCGAGCAACTGAAGTCGACGTGGTGCGCGATCGGCGACTCCTGCAGCACCGACGACTTCTCGGCCCGTGTCGGTCCGCTGTGCAACTACTGCCCGTACACCGAGCTGTGCCCCGAAGGCCAGGTCGAGACAGCCCGGCGAGCCGAGCTTCGAGCCGCCGAGGAGGCGAGCCTGCTGAAGCTGGCCGGTTAGAGGTAGGGGGAGATTCGCGTCGCGGGGCTAGCGAGCGCGGCGCTTCCAGAACCTCCACAGCAGCCGCAGAGTCACCAGACCTGCGGCTGCGCTGAGCACAGTGGAGAGCCCCACCGAATACAGCAGCCGCTCGGTCCAGGCTTGGGCAGGCTCGGGCATCGCCGGTTCACCCGCATCCTCGGGCGACCTGTCGTCGCTGGTTTGCGGCGATTCGCCTACCGGGTCGAGGAGGCTGTCGACTATCGCGGGGCCGCGCCCGTTGCGTCCGTGGCGGGGCTGGTCCCGTTGAGGGTCATAGACCATCGCGATACTCCGCGTCAGGCGTACCCACCACTCGATCGTAGAGCAGATCGAACTCCCCGCAGGCTTCTGCCGCGCCCGGGCGGGGCGGCAGCGCATGGATGGGAAGCGAGCGTGCTGCTGCCTCAGCCACCGCGGCTCGCATGCGCACCGGCGGCAGCACGAGGCGGCCGTGGTCGGCGATGAGCTGTTCGTTCCAGTAGCGGGAGTCGCGGGTCCGGGCCAGGCGATTGACGGCCACTCCTGCAACTTCGAGTCCCGACGGCTTGCGGGCGGCGACCCGATCGATGGTCGCCATGATCTCGCGGACCCCGTCGGAGGCCCACGCGCTGGGCTCGGTCACCACCAGAGCGGCGTCGGCGGCGAACAGAGCGTTGATGGTCAGCAGTCCCAACGACGGCGGGCAGTCGATAAGCACGAGATCCGCATATCCCGACAGCGCCACCCGGAGCCGGTCCTGCGCGCCGACGGGGTCGGTGAGCAACTGCCGCTCCCGGCCCGCCAGCGCAGGAGACGATGCCACCACGTTGGGGGCAAGGCCCTTGTCGTCGGGCCATTCTGAGGGGGCCGCGAGCCTCGCGACTGCTCCAGGCTGGTCGGCGGCCAGGGCCTCGTCCACGTTGGTGGTGGGTGACCACACACCCAGTCCGGTGGTGGCGTTGCCCTGCGGATCGAGGTCGATCACCAGGCTCGGAACCCGGCGCGACCAGGCAACCGAAGCCAGCCCGAGGGTGGTCGTCGTCTTGCCGACTCCGCCCTTCTGGTTGACCAGAGCGATCACGGGCACGCCTGCACCGTAGCCAAGAACCCGCTCGGGTAGGCAAGGGGCGCCGCTCATGGGCGGGCGCGGCGGCGCGCCGAAGCTTCGTTTCGCGGAGCACACTGGCTCCCATGGCTGCACGGCGTGGCATCAGCGGGGCACTGTTGAGGGCAGGCTCGCGCTGGGTCCGTGACCTGCTGGCCGTGCGCAGCGCCTTCGCCGCGCTGGTGATGGCCGCAATCGCCAGCCTGGTCGCCGGTCTGATCCTGGCGTCGATCACCGACACCTTGGAGGAACTGCCGGGCCTGTTGCTGCTGGTGCCGGCGGCCATCGCGGTGAAAGGCAACATCTTCGGCGCACTGGGCAGCCGTCTGGGCACCGCCATCCACGCGGGCACGTTCCGGTTGTCGCGCCGGACGGACTCGGTGATGGCCCAGAACGCGCTGGCCTCGGTGGCGTTGAGCCTCGGGCTGGGGGTGGCGCTGGCGGTCATGGCCAAAGGCATCGCGCTCGCCTTCAACGTTTCGGAGACGATGAGCCTGGCCGACTTCGTGGTGATCTCGGCTCTGGGATGTCTGATAGCGGCCTTCGTCGTTCTGGCGATCACCTTGGCGACCACAGCCGGAGCGGTGCGGTTCGGCTGGGATCTCGACAACGTGGTGGCGCCGATGGTCACGGTGGCAGGCGATGTGGTGACCCTGCCGTCGCTGGTGGTGGCGGCCGAACTCGCCGGGATTGAGGTTCTCACGCCGTCGATCGCGTGGGCTCTGGCGGTGTCGGCCGTGCTGTCGGCGGTTTGGGGGCTGCGGAGCCGGCTGGTGGAGCTGCGCACGATCATGCGCGAGTCGATTCCGGTGCTGATCGCGGCGGGACTGCTCGATCTGGTGGCCGGCATCACCGTCGAGAAGCGCATCGAC
>JAJDZO010000297.1 GCA_022824605.1 Acidimicrobiia bacterium | reverse complement strand
GACCGCTACCAGCGCGAGGCCTGCGATGACCGATACTAGGAGTCTGCGCATCTTGATGCCCCCATTCCTGTGGCCCGGACCGGGCGTGTGCGATGGATGCTTGTCGATGATGGCGAGAGTTGCCATGTCAAACAATGACAGTATTGGCGCGACTATTTTGACAGAATCCCAAAAGACGCTCAAGACGGGGCCTCAGGCGGGGCGTGCTGTGAGGAGCTCGGGATGCCTTGTGGCGAAGGACTGCACTGCCTGAGCGAAGCACGACCGCGGCGGCTCGACGAAGCCGGCACCGATCTGGCCGGTGCCCGCCACCCGGCCTGCGATACCGGTGTTGACAGCCGGAAGGATCCCGGTGCGGCACACGCGAGCCGCATCGATGCCGACGGGCGTGCCCCGGTTGTCGAGCGCAGCCACACGGAAGCTGGGATGCTCGCCGACGGCGATCTCGTACATCGCGAGCGTGCTGCCGGTCGCGGTCGCCGCGGTGCCGCCGACGAACCCGACGATCGCCGGTGCCGCAGCCATCGCGAACGCTCCCAAGCCGACGGTCTCGGTGATAGTCGAATCACCGATGTCGGGGTTGGCGTCCGATTCACTGAATCCCGAGAACAGCAGGCCCTCGGGGACGCCGCTCGGGCCGGTGAACCAATCGTCGCCAGTGCCGGCGAGCTGGATCCCGAACTCGGTGCCGTTGCGGGCCATCGCCACCACCACGGTGGAGCCTTCGACGCCCCTGGCGCTGTCGGCGGCAAGCTTCGCGGCGCCCATGGTGATGTTCAAGAAGAAGTGGTCGTTGCCGCCGATGAACCGGTAGCACTCGGCCACCTCGCTCGACGCCGCCTCGAGTTCCAACAGGGTTCCGCCCAGCGAGCGCAGCAGCAGCGACGTTGCCGCACGACTGCGGTTGTGGCACTCGTCGCCCATCAGCAGCGCTTCGGTGACCATGGCCCACACATCGAGCGGTTCGCCGAGCCGCAGTGCAGCGTCGAGGATGGGCGCGAGCACATCGCGCATCCAACGCAGCCTCGTGATCACCTCGGGGGAGTACGCCCCGAATCTCAACACCTTGCCCAGGCCCTCGTTCAAGCTGCAGAAGGCCCGCCTGTCGCCATCGCCGAGGACGAGCATCGGCATCGCAGGGCTCACCACGCCGGCCATCGGACCCACCGCGCGGTGGCCGTGGCACGGCTCCAGCGTGAAGTCTCCGCTCCTGAAGTGAGCCTCGGCCTGCTCGGGGGTGTCGGCGAGCCCTTCGAAGACCGCCGCGCCGATCAGAGCGCCGCGCAACGGTCCGCTGGCCCCGCGCCAGTCGATTGGTGGTCCGGCATGAAGGAACTCGCCGTGTGCGAGGCCCAATGTGTCGGCGGCCGACTCGATTCCCAGCAGATGAGGCCGGCACGCGACGAGGCGCTCGACCGCGGCGCTGTTCTGTCGATCGACTTCGTCGCTCAAGGCGATGGCCGCGGCGGTCGCCGCGGCGACGCCGTCCGTCGGCGGGTGCCACCGCACCGGCGCCGGTTTCACGCCCTGGCGCTGCAGGGCGTCCTCGAAGAGGCTCAAGCCGGTGCAAGCTATCCGGACGTCACCGCCGAGGACCTCTGTCAGCGCGGGCGCGGCGGCGGTCATTTTGTTCGGAGCCGCCCTGCGACCTCCGCCGCGGCGTGCGCATTCGAGTCGAAGACGTCGCAGCCCGCGTCGATGAGCGTTTGTCGTTGCTTGCGCAGATCCTGGGGATCTCGACTCGATCCGACCACCGCCGCTACGACGCTGCCGCGGGGGTGGGCGCGCAGGAAGGCCTCGATGGAGGGCCTTAGCGCTCCGGCTGGGTCGGGGTTCGCCCCCTCGCCCAGCACCACGTCGATCAGCAGGTGGCGCTCGACGGGCTGAGCGGCGAGCTCGCGGATGGCGGCGGTGCGCACGTGAGGGTCGATCATCGGGTGGGGGCGGCCCGCGGTCATGCGGTCGTCGCCGAGGTCGATCACGAAGTGCTCGTTGCAGTCCGCGATCAGCTGCGGGGTCGCCGTGGGGCCGAACGCCTCGAGCGTGACAACCCGGTGCCCGCGGGCTGCGAGCACGGCGATGGCCTCGCAGGCCAAGGTCCCGCCGCTGAAGAGACCCGCCAGCGGGGCTTGATCGATGTCGTGTTCGTGCATGTGAGAGAACAGGTCGCCGGCACTGCCTCCGGACTCGGCCGCGACCGCGCCTGCCAGATCAGTCAACGTCACCGATGCGTCGCTGAGGAAGCCGAGGGTCACCGGTGTTCGTAGGCTGACGGCGAGATCGCCAATGCGCTCGCGCGTGCGCCTGCCGGCCTGCTTGGCCACCACCACCATGCGCGCGGTCGTACGGTCGGCGTCGAGAATCCGCATAGCGCGCGCGGTGGACACTCCGCCGATCTCGTCGCACAGATCGCGGCCTCCGACGCCGATGATGTGGCTGACACCGATGCCCCAGGCGTCCAGCAGGCACATCAGATGCTGCGCGCCGGTGCCCGAGGCGGCCACCACCCCGACATCACCGCGGCGCACCTCGTTGAAGAATCCGAGGCCGACCCCGGCGAGCACCGCAGTTCCGCAGTCAGGTCCCATAACCAGCAGACCCCGCTCGTCGGCGATCTCCTTCAGCCGCCGCTCCTCGGCGAGCGTCATGCCGTCGCTGAAGATCATGACGTTGGCGCTGGAACGCAGCGCGTCCGCGGCTTCCGCCGCGGCGTGCGCACGCGGTAACGAGATCACGGCGAGATTCGCTCCCGAGGCCCTGACCGCGCTTCGCAACGTGCGATGCTGCTCCAGCTGGCCCTCGTCGACGTTTCGCGCTTGACCGGTGTCGGCCAACCGGCTCTCGATCAGCGCGCGCGCCGACCGCACGCTGTCGTCGGTGGCCCCCCTTACCGCGATGATCAGGTCGGACGGCGCGGCGTCGGCCATGCTCTCGGCACCGAACCCAAGGTCGGCCAGCAGCGCCAGATTGAGGTCCGTCGCCATGGCCACTACACAGTCGCTGACGCCTTCGATGCGTCGGGCCTGTTCAGCGATCTGCATCAGCATGACGGAGTCCGCGTATCTCGCGGCATGGACCTCGACGGCTTCACGCATCAGGCTGTCGGCGTTCGCAACCGGCCGGCCTTCACCGCACCTTCGCTCGCAGCGTTATGGGCGCGGCTCGACGATCGCAATGACCGGACCGCCGCCGTGTGGTCCCTGATGCATGGCGTCGACTGAGACGAACACGGCTGGGTCGCCGATGGCTGCCGCGGCCAGCGCGCCGACGGCCCCCTTGATGTGTCGGTGGTGGTGGACGTCGGAGTCGTCGAGCATGATCTGGCGGCGCCCTCGCAGCGTTGCCCGCCGGTCTGCCTCGCACTTGATGAAGCAGTTCACGACCCTGCCGTCGAGGTCCTCGGCTACCGGCCGATCCGGGAGTTGCAGCCCGGCGTTGCCGATGGCGTCGAATATGCCGCCGATGTCGAGGGCGTCACGCATGACTCCGTGGCCTATCCGGAAGCGCCCGCCGGCCCCCGCTCTGTTGCCGAACAGCACGATCTGCGCTTGGTCGAGCTCCACACCTGACGAGCACGACGCCACCGACGAATACAGGTCGAGATTCTTGCAGATCGCCTCCGGGCCCGGCATGTCGATCTCGCCCAGAGCGACCGCTATGCCGAGGCCGGTGGTGCCGTTGGAGACTCCCATCGATTCCAACGTGTCATCAGTGAAGGTGCTGCGGCCCCGGCCGCGGGCATCGGCGATGGTCTCGGTCGTGAGCAGGGGCGTCTTGGTCTGCACATAGTGAACGTCGGCGGGATCGGAGATGCCGGCGTCCCGCATCGCTCGCCGGACTCCCTCAGCGACTGTCGCAACCATCGCGGGCCGCCCGATGTCCTCGGGTGCGATCGTGTCGCTCATCGCCGTGCCCACGACGAGCCTCGGCTCGTCCGTGTAGGCGGCACCTTCGGCGGTGCGGGCGAACACCGTGGCATGCGGGGTGATCACTCCGTCGCAGCCGCCCGACCAGACCATCGGGATCTGTTCGATCTCAGAGCGCGGCCGATCGCCGTGCTCCTCCAGCACGGCCCGGAAGGCCTGATCTGCGAGGATGCGTGTGAAGTCGTTGACGCCGCCGTTGCCCTCCGTCTTGCCGATCACGGCCACGACCTCGTCGGCCGCGAACGCGCCCGACGCAATGACCTCGGCCAGACCTGAAGCGTCTCTGACGCTCTTGATTTCGATCTTGGCGACCTCTGTGGGCATGCTCGTTTCTCCCTCTGCGAGCTAGACGGCAAGACCGAAGTTTAGAGTCTCCCCAGAGACCCGATTGATATAGCATGTTGACGTGTCTGAGGGCCTGGGTTTGTCACAATCTGATCAGGTCATTGGATGCACGGTTCGGGATCTATTGGAGTTGCCCCACCTGCGCGGCACCGAGGTTCTGGCCGGCGGTTCGGGACTCGGTCGCGTCGTCTCCTCGGTGAACGTGATGGAGAACCCCGACATCGTGCCATGGGTGAAGTCCAACGAGCTTCTCGTGACCGTCGGCTACTCGCTGCGCGGTGCCGGCATCGACCTGGTCACCCTGTTCGAGCAATTGGACGAACGAAGGCTGGCGGCATTCGGAATAAAGCTCGGTCGCTACGTCACGGAGCTGTCGCCGGCCGTGCTCGAAATCGCCGACCGTCTCGCATTTCCTGTGCTGGCCCTTCCGGCGCCGGTCTCCTTCGACGACTTGATCGGCGACGTCTACTCCAGGCTCAACTCGCGGATCCACGGGGAGCTGCACGGCGGTAGCGACCTCAGCCAGAGGCTAATCGAGGCGGCCCTCGCGGGCGGCAGCGTCGGTGACGTTGCGGCTCAGTTCGCCCAGGATGTCGAGTGCGAGCTCGTGTATCTCGACAACCTCAGCGACCATCACCTGCACCTCAGGCCGAGCGCCGGGCGCCGGGTGGAGGTGGGCACTCATTTCGAGGGAGCGGTGAGCGCTCCCGTCGTGGCCGGCTCCAGCTTCGTCGGGCAGCTCTACGCCTTTCCCACAGCAGCCTTCGACGCGGCTCGGCTGCAGAGCATGGTTTCCGCATGCGCTCAGGTGATGGCGCTGTCGGCGTCGCGTGAGATCGCGGTGGCCGCGGTAGACCGCCAGTTCCACACCGAGCTGATGACCAGCGTGCTCTCCGGTCGTCTCGGTCCCAGCGAGGTAGAGCGGCGCTTCGGTGGCATCGAGTGGCATCTGCGGTTTCCGTGCGCCGTGCTCGCCGTCATGCCCGCCGACGACGCGCTCGCTCACGACAGCGCTGAGATCGGTCGGATCGAGTCGGCCGTCGCCTACTGGCTGCGAGGGCGCCAGGCACGCCCACCGGTCGCGGTCATCGCCGGGTCGGTGGTCGCGGTGGCCGACTGCACCGACGGAGGCTACGAGTCGCTCACTCCACAGCTGCGCGAGCGTGTGCTGTCCCTCCCGCGCTGGCAGGACCGATGGGTCGGCGGTGTGTCCGCGCCGACCGACAGCCTCGACAGCCTCGGCAAAGCGTGGACTCAGGCCAAACTGGCGGCGCGCGTCGGCTCGACGGTCAGCGGAGGCGGCTCGGCCACGGCGTTCACCGATGTCGGCGCGTCCCGCCTGTTGTGCGAGATCGATCCGCGGGTTCTGCGCGACTATGCGAGTGACACCCTCGGGGAACTTCTGACCGATCCCGCCAACGCGGAGCTGATGCAGACCCTGGCGGTGCTGGTCGACAACAACCTCAACGTCGCCGAGGCAGCCCGGCAGCTTCACTGCCACTACAACACGGTCCGTTACCGGATGTCACAACTGGAGCGGCTGGTGGGGTCCTTCCAACACGACGCGGGCCGCTGCCTGGAGCTGCATCTGGCGACGCTCATTTCCCAGATGCCCGCGCTGGGCGCCGCCGAGGACTGAGCGCCCGCGCCGGTGCTGCAGGCGCTTCGTTACCGCAGCCAGGATCCGGTGCAGGCGACGGCCGTCTGCAGGGCACCGCAGATCTGGCCCATGCGCTCATCGCTCAGACGACCCAGCCTTCGCACCAACAGGGACTGAGGAGCCGACTCGACAGAGTCGAGGTTGACAGCCGACACCGCCGGGACCGGGTCGTCACCGGGCTCGAGCACGACCTCGCTGGGGAGTCCCCTGATCGTGGTCGTACACGGCGCAACGATCGCCGTGGGAAGCCGGTCCAGCGCTGCGTTGCGCGAGAGCACGACGACCGGACGCCGGCCTGCGTGGGGTGACTCCCACCACCAGACCTCGCCCCGTCGGACGGGCTCGACTGTCACCCGCCCGCCTGACGCTTCGGGCGTCCTGCACTTACCGACCCGAGTTCCTGCCGGTGCAGGAGGTTCGCGTCATGAAAAGACGCCAAGTCCCCCCACTCGTCGGGCTCCTCGATGCAGAGACGGTCGTAGGCCTCGTAGGCGGCGTCGATCTCGGCCTCCCGGTAGCGGGCCGTGAGCGCATCAAGAGCCGCGTCCATCATGGTGGCGTCGTTGGGCCAATCCTCGAGGCGCCGAGCCCGGTCCAAAAGGCCTCCATCGACAGTTGTACTAACTCGCATCCTGCTCATGCCACAAACATAGTATAAATGTGGCATGATGAGACGGCCCTCTTTCTCTGAATCAACCGGTCGGTGGTGGCGGTAGGTTGCGGCCCGTGAGCATGGGCAGCATCGACTTGGGGCGCGTCGGGATCTGTACTCCCCATCTGCTGACCTGACATGGCCGAGACGCACCCCGACGCAGGAGGCGCAGCCCGGTCGCTGGACTTCATCCGGGAGCGGGTGCGGGCCGACAACGCGGCCGGTACCTACGGCGGCCGGGTGCAGACCCGCTTCCCGCCTGAGCCCAACGGGTATCTGCACATCGGCCACGCCAAGGCGGTGTGCCTCAACTTCGAGGTGGCCGCCGAGAGCGGCGGGACATGCCGGCTGCGCTTCGACGACACCAACCCCGAGGGCGAGGACGCGGCCTACGCGCGGGCCATAGCAGACGACATCGCCTGGCTCGGATACGAGCCCGACGGCCCGGTCGTGCATGCCTCGGACTATTTCGAGCAGCTCTACAGGTGGGCCGAGCACCTCGTGAGCGAGGGACTGGCCTACGTCGACGACCAGGACGCCGAGACCATCTCGGCTGCCCGGGGCGACTTCACCACGCCGGGGGTCGACAGTGAGTGGCGGGGCCGCTCGGTGGAGGAGAACCTGAACCTGCTGCGCGACATGCGAGCGGATCGCTTCGCCGACGGCTCCAAGGTGCTGCGAGCCAGGATCGACATGGCCCACCCCAACATGTTGATGCGCGATCCGGTGATGTACCGGATTCGCCACACTGCCCATTTCCGCACCGGCGACGGCTGGTGCATCTACCCCACCTACGACTGGGCCCACGGCCAGAGCGACGCCATCGAGGGGGTGACCCACTCGCTGTGCTCGCTGGAGTTCGACGCCCACCGCCAGCTCTACGACTGGTACCTGGAGCATCTGCCGCTGCCCGGCGACCGGCCCCGCCAGAGCGAGTTCGCCCGGCTCAACCTCACCCACACAGTCATGTCCAAGCGGGCGCTGGGCGCGCTGATCGACGCCGGACTGGTGGACGGCTGGGACGACCCGCGGCT
>JAJDZO010000286.1 GCA_022824605.1 Acidimicrobiia bacterium | reverse complement strand
GGCGCAGCAGGATCCGGATCATGTCCTGGGTGATCTCGAAGTCGGTTATGGCGCCTTTGCGCAGCGGTCGGCGGGCCACGATGTAGCCGGGCGTGCGCCCCAGCATCCGGCGAGCCTTGTGGCCCACGGCCAGAAGCTCGTTGGTGTTCGTGTTGAGCGCCACCACCGACGGCTCGTTGAGCACCACACCCTGCCCTCGGGCGTACACGAGGGTGTTGGCCGTGCCCAGATCGATGGCCAGGTCTCGGGGCATCGCTCAGCGCTCCGAAACGGCCGGAGCCTCTGGGGACGCGTCGACGACTGCGCCCTCGGAGGTGTGCTCGTGGTCGCCCGACTGCATGGCATCGAGTCGCGAGATGCCGCTGGAGGGACCCGATCGTTCGGGTGCACCCGACACCGCCTCAAGCTGGCGCAGAAACGAGATGGGGCGGCGCCAGGTGATCTTGCGGGCCGCCCACAAGAGCATCGACACGACCGTGGCCACACCCAGCGAGGCCACCACCAGCAGCACCGAACCCCTCATCGGGCCGCCTCGACGACAGCCGGCGCCGTGCCGCCGGGGCTGTTGCCATCCCCCTCGTGGACTGTGTCGATGTGGGTGATGTGTTGAGCCTCCAACCCCCAGCTCTCGCCCCCCTGCCAGCGCTCCCGCTTCCAGATCGGAACAGTGGCCTTGAGGGTGTCGATGGCGAACCGGGCGGCTTCGAAGGCTGCGTCGCGGTGGGGGGACGACACGGCCACCACCACCGCGGGCTCGCCGACGGCCACCGGTCCCACCCGATGAAGCATGGCGATGCGCCCCAGATCGTCCCAGCGGTTCCGCATCTCGGAGGCGATGGCCAGCAGGCGCGGCTCGACCTGATCCTCGTACGCCTCGTACGCCAGGAGGTCCACACCGTGGCGATCGGCCGAGTGGTCGCGAGCCGTGCCGCTGAACTGCACCACCGCACCGCAGTGGGGCAGCACCACCCACGCCGCCACCTCCGTCGACGGCAGCGGATCGGGCGACAGGGCGAGCCAGGTGTCGCCGGTGTCAGGGGGTGCCAGCACTGCGCGACATCGTAGTAGTGGAGAAACCCATCAAGTGCGGCCGGAGCGACGCCGGCGGAGGGATCTGACGCCGAGGCCGACGCCCACCAGAACCCCGGTGACCAGCGCCACCGCAACCGCCAGCAGCAGTTCCTGACGGCGCCGGGCCGGGAGCGACTCGAGGGGGTGAGGCTCGTGCGACACCACCCACGCCTCCTCGTTGGTGTAATCGGCGCTCCAACCCAGCGACCTCAGACGGTCGTTGGCCACCACCCACGGGTGGATCGTGTAGGGAACCACGCCCGGTGGAGTCGGCGCCAGGCCCCACCGCCAGCGCAGCGCGCTCAGAGCTCTCACCAGGTGCGACGGCGCCCGCAGCCGGGGTCGGGGGCCTTCGAGTTCGGCCATGGTGTCGGGGGGAATCCAGCCGTCGGGCGCCACGTTGAGTATCCCGTCGTAGCCGGCGTCGACCGAAGTGACCACCGCGGCGGCCAGATCGTCGGCGTGCAGGTACTGCACCGGCGCGTCGCCGTCGGCCGCCACCCCCGACCGGGCCGCCCGCAGTGTGTTGGCCAGCTGTCCTCGGCCGTCCTCAGCCACCACGGCACATGGACGCAGGACGGTGACGGACCTATCCGGGGCCAGGCCCCACTGCTGGGCGAGCTGCTCGAGCCGGTGCCGCTGCAGGGCCCAGTCGAAGTCGGGGTTGGCCCGCACCGGGCCGTCCTCGGTGATCGGCACAGGGTTGTCACGCCAGGCGCCGTACACCATCGCAGACGACATCACGGTCAGGTGAGGCACTGCGGCTGAGTCGAGCGCGTCGAGCACCCGACGCAGCAGAGCGGCCTCCAACTCGAACTCGGCGGCATTGAGCGTGCCCGCGGTCACGGTGGTGGCCAGATGAACCACCGAGTCAGCCCCGGAGAAGAGAGCGACCAGGTCGGCGTCGGCGAGGTCCACCTCCTTGGCGGTGACCGACAGGTGGGCGACGGAGGGGGCTACCTTGTCGATGGCAACCACCGACACCGCCGGGCGCTGCTGTGCCAGCCGGGCCACCACCCGACGCCCCACCGAGCCGTTGGCCCCCGTCACCACCACCCGACGCTCGCTCCACATTTGCGACTGCATTCACATACGATGCCCCCATGAGCGGCGAACCGCCAACAGATGGCGGTCCCGACGATCCCTTCGAGGGCCTAGAGGGGTTGGAGGATCTGGAGGCGCTCGGCGACCTCGACGACCTTGACGATCCCGAAGACTTCGGCGCTTCGCCGGGGCCGGGCGGGTTCGGCGACTTGGGCGGCATTCCGGTGCTCGGGGATCTGATGCGGATGCTGCAGGGCGCAACGCCTCGCGCCGGCCAAGCCCGCGAGGTGGGCCGGGCCATCGCTTCGGGCGGTGCGTCGGAGCCCAACATCGATCCGTCGTCGCGCATGGCCATCGAGCAGCTCGTGCGGGTGGCCGAGCTGCGGGTGGCCGACGCCACCGGCCTTCAGCCGTCGCGGGGCGCCCCGTTGCGAGTGGAGGTCGTGAACCGGTCCGGATGGTCGGACCGCACCGTCAGCGACTACGAGGATCTGTTCAGCGCGCTCACCGAGTCGATTGCCGCCAACATGGAGCCCGACAGCGACGACGGGCCCGACGACCCCATGGCAGCCATGATGGCCGGCATCACCAGGATGATCGGTCCGGCCATGCTGGCCCTCACCACAGGAGCCATGGTGGGACGGCTCGCGCAGTACGCCCTGGGCGGCTACGTGCTGCCGGTGCCCCGACCGGCCGGCAAGCCCATGCTGATCGCGCTGCCCAACGTGGAGGAGTTCGGCCGGGAGTGGTCGCTGGACCTCAACGATCTGAGCCTGTGGGTGTGCCTGCACGAGGCCGTCTACTGCGCGGTCTTCGGGGTCGACCACGTCCGCTCGAAGTTGACCGAGGGGCTCATGCGCCATGCGTCCGGTTTCGAGAGCAATTCGAGAGGCATCGAGGAGTTGTTGGACGATTTCGATCCGATCTCGGGAGGTCCGGAGTCGTTGGCCGCGCTCCAGTCGAAGCTGGGCAGCCCCGAAGCCCTGCTGGGGGCGGTGCGGTCGCCGGCCCAGGAGGCTCTGCTGCCCCAGATGACCGCGCTGGTGGCGGCCGTCACCGGCTACGTCGACCACACCATGGACCGCATAGGAGCGGACCTGATCGGCTCCTACGACCGCCTGTCGGAGGCGCTGCGACGCCATCGCGTGGAAGCCAGCGCATCGGACCGTTTCGTGGAGCGGCTCCTCGGCTTGGAACTCGACCAGACCCAGTACGAGCGGGGGGCGGCCTTCGCTTCAGGGGTGGTGGAACGGGCCGGCACCGACGGGCTGCGGCGACTCTTCAGCCACCCCGACAACCTGCCTACGCCGTCAGAGGTCGACGCGCCCGGACTGTGGCTGGCCCGCATCGACCTGCGGCGCTAGTCAGCCTGCCCCGATAGCTGCGGCTGCTCCGACACGTCTGGCTGTTCCGATACGTCTGGCTGTTCCGGCCGGCGGGTCCTGTCGTCGAGGCCGTCCGACCGACGGGGCTTCGCCCCATTGTCGGTCGGCCGTTCCTCGCCGCCACCCCCCGGCCTACCCATCTCACGTCCTGCCCCCCGGCCTACCCATCGCACGGCCTACCCATCTCACGTCGTGCCTATCCCGCGTCCTGCCCTGTCCCGGCCTTCCCGGTGAGCTGATCAGTCGCTTCCCGCACGGGTGCGGCGGCGGCTGATCACGAAGAAGATCAGTGCCGAGGCGGCTGCCAGCGTCACCAGCACGGAACCCAGCCGGGTCGGTATGGGCAGCACTACCGGGGCGAAGGCGCCCACCACCCAGGCGATCTGGAAGCGGGCCTCGAAGCGCGAGAACGACCGTCCGTGATTGGCGTCGGGGGCGTCTCGCTGGACCAGAGAATCGAAGGCGAGCTTCCCGGCGGCGGCGGGGAGAGCCACTCCGGCCGACAGCAGCGCCATGCCCGTCAACCCGCCCGAGATCGCACCCAGCAACGCGGCGGACAGCACCACGGCCAGCGCTCCGAGCAGAAGCAACTCCTCCACCAGGCTGCGTCTCAGCATGGGAGCGATCTGCACCCCGGTGAAGGCGGCCAGGCCCGCGGCCGCCGCCACCACCACGTAATGCCAGAACGGAGCACTCGGATCGCCGACGATGTCGATGCCGCGCACAGACGCCACCGCGCCGCCCAGAGCCGCGCCGGACGCGCTCATGTCGAGCCCTTCTGCGCCTCCCCGCAACTCGAAGGCAAGCAGGAACGTGACGAACCCCACCGCCCCCCGCATGATCGCCATCACCCACGCCGACAGCAGGATGGTGGCCGCCCGCAACGCGGTTCTCTCGGTGGAGGTGGGCCGGTGCTGGGCCACCGGAATGCGAGGCAGCTGCAGCGTGATGGCCGCGGCCACCAGATAGCCGATGGCGGCCGCTCCCGCCGCCAGAGCCGGGGTGGCCAGGAACGCGAGGGCCGCGCCGACGGCCGCGCCGACCAGGCTCATCACCGCGCTGATCAGCGCCAGGCGGCTGTTAGCCTGCACCAGGTTGATCTTCGATGTGACGTATCGGGGCACCACCGCGCTCTTGGCCACGGTGTAGGACTTCTGCAGCACCAGCAGCGCGAAGGCCTCAGGGAACAGCCAGAGCGTGTCGAGATGACGGATCATCATCAGGGCCACCACCAGCCGGCCGAGGTTGGTGACGAGGATCATGGCGCGGCGCCCGCCCGGCATCCGGTCGATGACCGGACCGATCAGCGGCGTCACCACCGCGAACGGCGCCACCGTGAGGGCCAGGTACAAGGCGATGCGGTCGCGGGCCGCATCAGGGCTGATCGAGAAGAAGATCGATCCGGCCAGCGCCACCGCGATCACGGCATCGGTGGCCGTGGCCGCGGCGTGGACCCGGGCCAGGCGCTGGAACGGGCTGAACGCGGGCACTGGATGGCCCAGATCGCTCACCTGGTCAGGGTACGACTCGAAGAGGTGGAATCTGGTTGCCTCGCAGCGGTCTCATGTCCGGCTTGCCTTCGCTGCGCTTGCGGGCGATCAGCCTCAGGGTACGACGCGATCCGGTGTGCGAGCCCGGTCGAGTGCCAGCTGTTGGAGCCTGAGGTGGGTGTCGGTGTCGCTGCCGCGGCCGCTGCGAGTCCACACACCCTCGGAGTCCAGCGTCCACGCCAGGCCGGCGTCGGTGAGGCTCACGTCGGCCACCTCCAACACCCGGGCGGCCAACCGCGGATCGTCCACCCGCACGACGGCTTCCACCCGCCGTTCGAGGTTGCGCGGCAACAGGTCGGCCGAGCCGATGTAGGTGGCGGCGCGGCCCGGGCCGTCGCCGTTGGCGAAATGGTAGATGCGGGAGTGCTCAAGGAACCGGCCCACTATGGAACGCACCCGTATCGTCTCTGACAGGCCCTCCACCCCGGGCCGCAGCGTGCACAGCCCCCTCACGATCAAGTCGATCTCCACGCCGGCCTGCGACGCCTTGTAGAGCTGGTCGATCATCGGCCCGTCGGCCAGCGAGTTCAGCTTCATGATGATGCGGCCGCCGGGTACGTGCATCTCCTGCTCGATCAGCTCCGAGAGCCGGGGCCGGAGCTGTTCGGGCGCGGTGATCAGGTTCTTATGGTCGAGGCTGCGGCCGTAGCCGGTGAGCTGGTTGAACAGGCCGGCCACGTCCGCGCCGGTCTGCGGATCGGCGGTGAGCAGGCCCAGATCCTCGTAGACGCGGGCGGTGCGGTGGTTGTAGTTGCCGGTGCCGATGTGGCAGTAGCGGCGGATCCCGTCGGGCTCCTCGCGCACGATCATGGCGATCTTGGCGTGGATCTTCAGCCCGACCAGTCCGTAGGCCACATGGGCTCCGGCCCGTTCCAGCCGCTTGGCCCAGCTGATGTTGCGGGCCTCGTCGAAGCGGGCTTTCAGCTCCACCAGCACCGCCACCTGCTTGCCCCGCTCGGCTGCGGCCACCAGCGCGTCGATGATGGGACTGTCACCCGAG
>JAJDZO010000005.1 GCA_022824605.1 Acidimicrobiia bacterium | reverse complement strand
GCACGCCGGTGCCCGTCCCGGTGGCGGTGGGGGGCGCCTTCTTCTTCACCAACCTCACCGTCCATGCCAGCAAGCAGAACCGGACTCGGGGGTGCCGCTGGAGCGTCGACTTCCGCTACATGCCGACCCCGGCCAGCGCCGCTCTCGACGACAGAGTGCGCATGCAGGCGGAGTTCGTCGAGAACGGGTGCCTCGCGGCCGGCGACGTGCCGTTCGCGGTGCTGCCCGAGGACGCCAGGCCGACATGGGCGCAGTGGGAGGCCGCGGTCGGCAAGCACCGGGCCCGCATGGTCGCGTGACCCTGGAGCCTCTCAGAGCGCGGACGCACTGAGCGCCTGTTGGCGTCCTCGGTAGATTCGGCGGTCTATGGCGGGGGGCTGCACCAGCGATGGGACGCGGCCCCTTCGAACCCTGAGTTTCCTATTGTCGCTCATGAAGAGGCGCGGCTCGCGTAGTATCCGCCCGTCGCCGAAATCATCCATCGGGCCGGATCTCCGGCCCTAAGGAGAGCCAATAATGCGCATGTCTCTGTTCACCAAGCCGGCGCGGGCGCTGGCGGCCGCGGGCGCGGTCGTGGCCCTGATCGCCTCGGCCCTGACTCTGGCCGGGACGAGCACTGCTCTGGGCCAGGACGCCGAGGACTGCGAGGTCACTGACCTGGGCACCCTCGACAACTCGACGGGCAGTGCGCTAGAGGCGCAGGGACGCTGGACGACCGAGGACTGCGACTCGCGCTTCCGCGCCGGCAGCGACGCCCACACGTACCGGTTCCACGTCGAGGAGGCCGGCCGGATCAGGATCGGCCTGTCGTCGGCCGCGGCCGACTCCTACCTCTACTTGCTGGCCGAGAACGGCAGCCGCATCGCCGACAACGACGACAGCGGGGAGCGCCTCGATGCCCGCATTGAGCGCGACCTCGGGCCCGGCACCTACCTGATGGAGGCGACCACAGTCGGAGGGCGCGATCGGGGCCCGGCCGACTTCACGCTCACCGTGAGCCGGGTGGCAGGCTGCGATTTCGTCGATCTCGGCACCCTGGAGCCGGACATCGACCTGACTGCATCGGGATCCTGGACGCTCGACACCTGCGGCTCGCGCTTCGTGACCGCGCACCCCGCCCACGCTTACTCCTTCACCGTGACCGAGGCCGCTCGGGTGCGCATCGACCTGAAGTCCGAGAACGGAGACCCCGTCCTGTCGCTGGCCTCACTCGAGCGCGGCATCATCGGCGCCAACGACGACGGGGGAGAACGCCGCGATGCTCGCATCGAGCAGTACCTGCACCCAGGCCTCTACCTCATCGAGGCGACTACCTACCTCGCCCGCGACCTCCAGCCGCTGCAGGCCGACTTCACCCTCACCGTCCGCCTCGTGGACGAGTCGGCCCGCCAGCAGAGCGCCAGCCTGAAGATCGAGGAGGTCCGCACTCCCGCGGAGGTTGTGGCAGGAGACCCGTTCCCAGTCCACTACCGGGCCGGCAACCTGGGCGGCGCCGATCTGCCCGACGACGGCAGCAACGCCGTCATCTACGTGGTCGGGCGACGGGTGTTCGATCTGCTCGACCCCGTCTCGGGCATATGGGACGCCGGCGCCGCCTACCACACCGGCGATGAGACCGGGAGCGCATCAAGCACCCAGATCGACGACATAACTGCCTTCGAGGCCACGTTCAGCGAGCCCGGCCCCTCGTGGATCTTCGTCGGGATCGCCACAGAGGACCCCGACGGCAACGAGATCGGCTGGCACGGGCTCTGGCACAACCTGCTCGTGCTCAGCGGACCGGTCTTCGATCCGGTCGACGTCAAGGTGGACGGCCCGGTCTACACGGTGTCGACAGAGGCCGACGACGACGGTGAGGTCACGACGACGGTCAGCGCGGTCGCGGACCCGGAGGCCGAAGTCGATCCCGCGGTCCAGGCGAGGGCGGTCTACGCGGCGGGCGTGCGCACACAACTGCTGGTCGGCATCTTCGAACGGCCGGCGATCGCGGAATTGTCCCGGACGGCCGAGCCGGACCCGGTCAGCGTCCCTGACCCGTCGTCGAGCACCCTGCTCGCAGCCCTCGGGCAGCGGTTCGCGAGCACTGACGGCATTGCCGAGATGCGGAGATCTCATGCTCGCGGTGAGGCGATCAACCCCATCGCCGTCGAGGAGGCTGTCCTGACGACATACAGGGCGGCGTTGTCGCAGTACGCCGCGATGGCGGCCTCCTGGAACTCGCTGCTGATGAGCGGCCCCTTGTCCTTCGACAAGGCGCTCGCGGTTCAGTCCCAGCTCGCCTACGCGGAGCGCCTGATCGCTCCGGCGGTGACCGCAGGCGAGATCGTCGCCGCGGCCCGAGCCGCCGAGGAGGGCTGGGACGATCCGGACGTCCGAACCATGATGGCCGAACACGCAAGCTGCCGCCCGGGAGCGACCGCGTTGCGCAGTGCTCTTGAAGCGGCCGGAGTATCGAACGTGGACGCACTGGTGGCGCTCGACGCCGAGATGCGCTTCGTCAGACCCGTCCATGGCCTAGCCATCGACGGAGCCCTCTGCGCGGCCGCCGATGCCGATTGGGGCATCTCCCGGTTCTTGCAGCGCCTCGCGATCGGCGACAGCGACGAGCTGCTCGATCTGCTCGCGCCCCAGCCTGCCGAACCGGCACCCGAACCGCATCGGCTGCGGATCATCGCCCGGCTCGGGGACGACGGCCGCATAGAGCACGGCGTGGAGCTGAGCGGCGGGGATCGCATCCTTCCTGAGGAGCGCTTCCTGCCCGCCGATGCGTCCACGGGCACGTGGCAGGTCAGCGGGGCAATCGAGGTCGATCAGATCAGGATCGGCCAGATCCGAACGCGGCGCCTGGCCGACGGCCGAGTCGAGATGGGCTTCGTCAGCGCCGACGGCAGCACCTTCACCCCCGATGTCGCCTACTTGCCGGCCGACCTTCCGGAGGGCGTCTGGCTCTACAGCAGCGAGATAGCCGTGCCGGCAGCCACCATGCTGGGCACCAGCAACGCGCCCGACGGTTAGATCCGCCGGGAGCAGGCGCAGACAGGCCCTGCACCGGATCGTCGACCCGGTGGCGAGCCCATAGCATCGCCTCCCATATCTTCGGTCAAGCCCCATCGGTGGATGCCGTCGGGGCCGGAGGCCTCGCACGGCGCCCGGGATGTCCGCAGGGAGGCTCGTCATGAATGCAACTAGATCGGGCCGGCCAGCGCGCGCCCTGACCGCATCTGGAACCCGGTCGCTCGACACGAGCGGTTCGCGCTTCGTGACCAGACATCCCGACACCGGGCCCGCATGGTCGCTTGACCCTGGAGACTCTCAGAGCGCTGACGCCCTGAACGCCCGTTGGCGTCCTCGGTAGATTCGGCGGTCTATGGCGGGGGGCAGAATCACCGACCACCGATACCGGCGGCGCGCCGCTGGACTGGCGGTGGTGGCCGTGGTGGCGTCGATGTCGATGATCGCCGCGGGCTGCGGCGGCGCGGCAGGGAGCAGAGCTAGCGACGACATTGTGGTGGTGATGGCCGCTTCGTCGCTCGCCGACGTCGTCGAGACCGTGTTCGAGGGCCGGAGCGGGGTGACACCCGTTGTCGCAGGCAGCTCGACGCTGGTGGCGCAGCTCGCGGCGGGCGCCGAGGCCGACATCTTGATCACCGCAAGCGGCGACACGATGGAACGGGCCGTATCTGAGGGCTCGGTACGGGGCGAGCCCGTCCCGCTCGCCGCCAACAACCTGGTGCTGGCCACGCCTGCGGGCAATCCGGGGCACGTCACCGGGCTCGACGACCTGACCCGCCACGACCTCCTGATCGGTCTGTGCGCGCCGGAGGTTCCGTGCGGGGCACTGGCCCGACATGCACTCGATGAGGCTCACATCGCGCCCTCGACCGACACCCTGGAACCCAACGTGCGGGCGCTGGCGACGAAACTGTCGCTGGGCGAACTCGATGCCGGCCTGGTGTACGGCACCGACATCGCACGAGCCGGACTGAGCGCCGTGGACGCTCCCGAGCTGCAAGACCACTCAAATCGCTACTACATCGCCTCGGTGTCGGCGGAGCCCTCGGCCGCCGTGCAGGCGATGATCCAAGACTTCACGAGCGTTGACGGCATTGGCACCAGGGCGCTGCACGAGTACGGGTTCGGACGCCCGTGACCTCATCGGACGAAGCGACCGCACGATCACAGACCGGCGGGGCAGCCATGCGGCCAGGCGCCGCAACGCGACCTATCAGCGACATACCCGAAGGGCCTCTGTCGCAACCGGGCACACCGGCGCGGCCGATCAGCCGGCTGCCCGCCGCATTGACATGGGTGGGGTTCGTGGCGCTCGGCATGCTGGTGCTGCCCATCGTCGGGCTGCTGCAGCGGGCGCCGTGGTCGGCACTACCGT
The DNA here is from genome assembly GCA_022824605.1 of Acidimicrobiia bacterium. Lineage (GTDB taxonomy): Bacteria > Actinomycetota > Acidimicrobiia > Acidimicrobiales > Aldehydirespiratoraceae > Aldehydirespirator. The sequence continues at coordinate 5,770 of JAJDZO010000005.1, read as the reverse complement.
CGATCCTGAGCGAGTCCGAGGTGCTGGAGGCGCTGCGGGTATCGCTGATCGTCAGCCTGGGCGCCACCGCAGCGTGCATCGTGCTGGGACTGCCGCTGGCCTTGGTGTTGGCCCGCCGACGCCTGCGGTTCCCCCGAGTGGTGCGAGCCGTGGTGATGCTGCCCATGGTGCTGCCGCCGGTGGTGGCCGGCACCGCGCTGCTGTTCGCGTTGGGCCGCCGGGGCCTGGTGGGCCAATGGCTCGACTCCTGGTTCGGCGTGAGCCTGCCCTTCACCACGGCCGGGTCGGTCGTGGCGGCCGCTTTCGTGGCGCTTCCGTTCTTCGTGGTGACCGTCGAGGCCGCCCTGCGCCAGGCCGGCCACGAACTCGACGAGGCGGCCGCCACGCTCGGCGCCGGCGCCTGGGCCACGCTGGCCCATGTGACGCTGCCCACGGTGCGGCCCGCGTTGGTGGCCGGCACCGCGCTGGCGTGGGCGAGGGCTCTGGGCGAGTTCGGGGCCACCCTCACCTTTGCGGGCAACTTCCCCGGCCGCACCCGCACCCTGCCGCTGGAGACCTACCTGGCCCTGGAACGCAATCCGGAGGCTGCCGTGGCCATCAGCCTGGTCCTGGTGGCGGTGGCGCTGGCCGTGCTGGTCACCCTGCGCGACCGCTGGATGCCGTCATGACGATCCGACTGGCCGACCCGTCGGCCCGCTCACTCGGTCTGTCAAGGGAAGCGGCGAGGCCGCGATGACCGTCAGGTTCGAGGGTCGGGTGACCCGCGGTGGCTGGACACTGGACGTGGACGGCCTCGACATCGGCGAGGGCGTCACCGCGGTGGTCGGGGCCAACGGAACGGGCAAGACCACGCTGGGACGGGCCGTGGCCGGGCTCGAACGTCTGGAACGTGGTCGACTGGAGATTTCCGGGAACGTCGTCGACGACCCGGCATCGGGAGTGTTCGTGCCCGCTCACCTACGCACCGTGGGAATGGTGTTCCAAGACCACCGGCTGTTCGGTCATCTCCGAGTGATCGACAACGTCGCCTTCGGACTGCGCCGGGCGGGCATCGAGCGCGCTGCGGCCCGACGGCAGGCGGGCGAGATGCTCGAACGCGTCGGAGTGGACTCCGAGACCTGGTCCAAGCGCCCGGCGGCGCTGTCGGGCGGGCAACGCCAGCGCGTGGCCGTCGCCCGGGCCCTGGCCCCCGAGCCCGACGTGCTGATCGTGGACGAGCCGTTGGCCTCGGTGGACGCGGCGGGTCGGGCCCGGCTGCGCTCCCTGCTGCGCGACGCGCCGGCCAGTCAGGTGCTCCTCATCACCCACGACCCAGTGGACGTGGCCACCCTGGCCCGACGGCTGGTGGTGCTCGACGCGGGCACTGTGGCGAGCCGAGGCTCGGTAGCGGAGGTCACAGCCTCACCCGGCTGCGAGTGGGCGGCCACGTTCCTGGGCGCCAACGTGGTGCCGGGCCAGGCGCACCGCACATCGGTCACCACCGGAAGCGGTCTGGTGCTCACGGTGGCCTCCGAGGCCGACGGACCGGTCTACGTCACGTTCCCGGCCCATGCCGTGACCCTTCACCGAGACCGTCCCGCAGGCAGCGCCCGCAACACCTGGCAGGCTGAACTCGAGCGGGTCGACGTAGACGGCGAGCGCGCCCGAGTGCACCTGGCCGGCCCGCTCGCGGTGCGCGCCGACATCACCCGTCGCTCCGCCGACGAGCTAGAGCTCCGTCCAGGACTCACCGTGTGGGCCTCGCTCAAGGCCACCGAACTGACCGTAGTCACCTGAACCCGCGCCGGCGACCGGTGCCAAGCCCAGAAATAGCCTCTGACCTCAGCAAATAGCTGAGCATCGGATTTGTGTTATTGCTTTGAGTGTCGCTACCGAACTCGGTGCCTTGGAGCGGCATGTGTGTTGTTCCGGGTGAACCTCCCCGGGTTTCACGCAGCCTGCGCACTCATTACCCGGTGAGGTTCACCAGCTCCTGTCGTCGCGCGACGTGGAAACGCTCGCGGGGCCGTGCGCCGACGCGGTGGTCTTGATCTGGCTTACTGCCCGCGGCAAAGGTCTCGTGTAGCCAAACGGGCCATCCCGGCCCAGGTACGACACTCTCCTGCCCTCGACCTCCTATGCCGCAACCTCAGTGAGTTCGAATGGGCCATCCTCCCTTTGGGCCACCGTGAAGGGCTGCCAGTCCTGTGGTCTCCTCCCTACTTCTTCGCTTCGATGGCGGCAAGCGTGAGGGGATCCGATAGTGAGTCCAAGTGCTATGAGTGTTGGGGTTGGTGTCGGGGTTGCTCCTCGTTGGGCAGCGTTCCCCAAGCCGCTTCAAGTAGTTGTTTCGCTGTCTCAAGAGGAGCCGTGTCGGTCTCCGTGTCGCTCTCAATGTCGGCGAAGAACTGTGCGATCGTGTTCTTGGCGTGGAGCGGTATCTTTCCGGCGGCTGCCGCGAGCGCCAACTCTGCAAGGAGCGTTGCTTGACTGCCGGGCTCCTCGAACGCTGCTCTGTGCCAGATTTCCAATAGCACGTCGTCCACCGTTCGGCCCGGTCTTTCCCAGCACGCTTCGAAGGGTCTGATCCATCGCAGCACCGCGCAGATGATCGGCACCTCGAAGTAGACGACCGGAATTCTCGACAGATCGAACCGAAGTCCCGGTGGTCCGCCCTGAGCGCCTTCTTCGAGGCGCCGACGATGCAGCGCCGCTCCTACGCCCACGAGTGTTCCGACCATCGACATGCGGTGACCGAATAGCGAGTTCGGCAGCAGACGGGGCAGGTGCTTGGAGTCGCGATCTGGCTTTCCGCACATCAACACGGCCGCGGGGTTCGGCGCACCGGACTCCGGGTTCCAGATCTCGCGACGAGCGGGCCAGTCACTTTGTGTGCTGTTGAGCACCCATTGGCGACGTGCTTGTGCATACGCCGATGCCTCCGGTGACAGCAAGTCGTCGTTGAGCGTCTGCGTGAACAGGCGCTGTTCCTCAGCTAAGGGATGATCTCGTGACGGCAGGTAGGTCATCCACATCGCCACCAGTCGGCTGCTGAAGGCGCCGCGAACAGACTGCCACTCCTCGTACGAAGCCGGTCTAGCGTGAAGTACCAGGCCGGATACGGCGTAGCTTCCCGGAGGACGATCGCTTAGCGCACGGTGAATGCGGATCAGGATTTCTTGGACGGTTCCACCCGTGACTGTCCCGACGGCCATCACAAGAATGTGCGAAGCGTCCTCGAGTTGCTCCGCGACGGACTCACGATCGTCGTCATCCGGGCTTGACGCGAATCGAACTACCGGGATGTTCGCGTCTTCGGTGCTGCCGCGGTCGTTGAGCCTTGTCTTGGCCCAGGTGACGAACTCGTCGAACCCGTCGTGGTCGATGTCCTCATCCAGCGCGGCGATCGCGTCGAAGCGGGCCAGGCTGTCCATGTCGATCCGGCCGTCGTTCTTGTCGCCTCGCTCCAGCGACCGCTGATCATCGAGTGCTCCGATCAGGCTCGGGTGGGAGAGTAGGCGGTGGGGATAAAAGCAGACCCCCCAGCGTCTAGCCCTGCGCCGCATCTTGGTGCGCTCTGCCGGATCGCAGTCAATGCCGATGCCGTCGGTGTCGTCGTACATTTCCAGTAGGTTGGCGACCTGGCGAGCCTGGGCCGGTGGATCAGGCATCACCACGACCGGCGGCTCTGGAAGCGAGGTGTTCGCGAAGCTCGCCGGATCGATTCGCACATAGGGCGCACGGTCGGCGCTGCCGCACAGTTCACAATCGTCGCCGGCTGCGAAGGACTCCCCGCTGGGTATGTGCAGCCAGGGTTCGCCGCGCGCGTCTGCATCATCGTTCCAACGAGCGGCCCGTGGCTGGGTGCGGTGGACGAGTGTCTCCAGCCTCCAGCCGGCGCCGCTTCTGCCGCGTCCGATGCGCTCATCAAGGCATTGCGACAACGAATCCGCGGTTTGCCCCGTGGAGGAGACCGACAGCAACGCCAGCGCGCCGTTGGCTCCGACAGTCAGTTCCACAAGCTCCTCGTCTTGCAGTCGTGAATGCGGGTAAGCGTCTCGAATGGCAACCGGGCCGACCGTCATGCCGGCCACTGCCGCGGCGGCTTGGAGCGCCATCACGACTGGGAGCAGGGTGCTGGTGTCCAGAAGGACGGCGGTCCCGGTGTCAATGTAGGGATACAGCCAGGTCGCGAGTACTGCCGCGTCGCGCGGCGACCGGATCGCGTCACCCACTCGGATGAAGTCGCTGCGGTGCTCTCCAGACGGAGCTTCGTAGTGAAACGTCTTTGGCTTCCAGTGAGCGCTTCCCGCACTCATGAGCGCCGCAAGTTCCACCGAGCGGGCCGTTGCCAGCAGGCTTGGTGAGTCGCTCACGGGCACCGACCAGCGCACTGGCGTCGACTGCTCGCCGAGCACGAAGTGAACCACCCCGATGGGAGGAGCGTGGCCGGATCGGCTCTCAACAAGGTCGCCTACGATCGCGATCCTGTCCGGGAAACCATCGTTGACCGGGCCCGGGGACCGGATGAGCACATGGGTCAGCCCGCTCAGCACGGATTCCTCCACAAAGCGGAGTTGACCGGCGACCTCGCCCTCCCATCCGCCTACATGCTCACCTGCGACATCAACGAAGAGGAGGCCACCGACCACATCGACGGCCTCGGTGCGTGGAGTGGCTCGGTAGGGCTCCACGCGCACGTAGCTGCAGGTGCTCGAACCGCCCGTCATCGAGTCTCCAGCGGTTAGACGGGCTGAGGAACGGAACTACTTCTGTAGAGCCTGTCTTGGAACTCACTTAGTTGATGCTCATCTACATCTTGTAGACGGGGAATGCGGATCTTCATGTGAATCGTCGTCCCGCGCCATGGCAGTTGAGCGTTTCGTCTCTCTACCTGCAGTGATTGATCGTCAGCGGTGATTGCGGGAACATCGACGCGAATGTGCGTCGCGCTCTGACCGCCGCTGAGGTCGTCTTCAGAGGTGACACCGATCGTTCCGCCGGCGAATCCGGCGAGAACACAAAGACACCACAAGCCTCCTCCAGCGTGCCCGTCGATATTGCGGTCGGTCAACCGTTCTCGAAGCACGCGTTCCACGATGTCGGCTGATCCGGTTGACCGCAGCGGCACCGGGTGCTTCCAACGCATCGTCCTGGGAATGCCGAACCCGTTGTCGAGCGCGATGAAGTGGAGCCGGTCGTAGCTGTCGGCGCCTCCGGTGGTGACGCCGACGAGCAAACACGATCTCGCCCGATCAACGACCATCGGCCCGAGCCAGTCCGCGTCGAAGTTGGCGTCGAGGCGGTTGAAGGCATGGGTGGAGAAGTTGTCGAGCACCTCCATGAGCGCCCTGCACGCCCATAGGAGCAACATCCGGTGCGCCTGGCGTCCGGCGCCCGCAACAGGCTTCGGGATGATCTCGCCCAAGAACGGGAACGCGGCAGAGCCCTCGTAGCGGCGAAAATAGCCGGACTCGGCCCTGGCGTGTGTGTTCGCGTACAGGTAGGAGCGCTCGCTGACGGGCGTTCCCGAGGCCTCCCCGAACAGCACGGGCCCCGTCTTGGGAGTCCAAGCGCCCCTGCTGGATCTCAAGGCCTCCGTGGTGAAGCCATTGCATGCGGTGTAGTCGACACGTCCGGACCGCTGAACTAGAGCGTGGTAGAGGCCGCCTCGCAGCAGTTGAAGCTGCACGCCCCGCGCGGCAGGCAAAGCGACCCTCAACGGCAGATCGGAGAAGTGCCCGGCGAGCAGGTTGGTGACGCTGGATACCCACCATGGGCCGACGCGGCG
>JAJDZO010000182.1 GCA_022824605.1 Acidimicrobiia bacterium | reverse complement strand
GGATGGGCCGAGACAAGGCGTTCGTCGAGGTTCAGGGGGTGCCTCTAGTGGCCCGCGCCGCGGCCGCCATGGCCGCCGCGGGAGCTGCCACCGTACGGATCGTCGGGGGAGATCAGGACCGCTTGGCCTACCTCGACCTGCGCTCGATCCCTGACCGCTATCCCGGCGAGGGACCGCTTGGTGGTGTCATAACCGCCCTCGAGGCTCTCGACCCAGGTGGCTGTCTCGACCACATCGCCGTGGAGGCAGTCGTGACGCTTCCCTGTGACGTGATCCATCCCGAGGTGGCGGCGGTGCGCAGGGTGATCGAATGCCTCGCGGCCGCCCGTGCAGGTCACGCCGCCCAGCCCGGGCGCGGAGCTGAGCGGATGCCTGATCCGGACATGGCAGTTCCGCTGGCATCGGGCGTCCCGCAGTGGATGCACGCCGCATGGCGGCGGCGCAGCCTGCCGGTGTTGTCCGCGGCGTTCACCAGGGGGATTCGCGCCCCCAAGGACGCCGCCCGACTGCTCCGGGTCGCCGAGGTCGAGATCGACGGTGAGGGCTGGTTCGCCGATGCTGACCGTCCCGAGGACCTGCCTGCAACTACGCTGGGCGCGGACCGCACCGGAGAGGCAGCCGTGGAAATCGCCGATATCCCCGAAATCGACATCGACGAGCTGGAGCGCCGGCGAGCGGCCGGAGCGGCCGTGTTCGATGTGCGCGAGCCCGACGAGTACGAAGAGTTCCGGATCCCCGGCGCAGTGCTGGTACCGCTGGCCACGGTCCCCGAGGCCGTCGAGAAGTTCCGGGCGGCGGCCGAGGGCCAAGCGGTGTGCGTGGTGTGCGCCGTGGGGGGCCGCAGTGGCCAGGCCGTCGCGTTCCTGCGGGAGCGGGGAGTCGACGCCGTCAACGTCGCGGGCGGCACCAACGCCTGGCACCTGTCGGGCAGGCCGGTGGACACAGGTCCCGCACCGGCCTGACGGTGGCGCGCCGTCGAAAACCTCGCAGCGAGCGGAAGCCGCGCCCGGCCTATCGCTACGTCGATTCCGGCAGCGGGCTGCGGACCGTGGTGGATGCGCTGGTCGCAGAGCCCCGGTACGCGCTCGACACCGAGTTCCACCGCGAGCGCACTTACCGGCCCCAGGCCGCGCTGATCCAGATCGCCTGGCCCGACGATCTGGTGCTGATCGATCCGCTGGCGGTGGATGTGGCCCCTCTGGCCGAGGTGTTCGACGCCGGCGGCCTCATGGTGGCCCACGCCGCGGGCCAGGACCTCGAAGTGCTCGAACACTGCTGCGCCACCGTCCCCGGCCGCATCTTCGACACCCAGATCGCGGCCGGGTTCCTGGGCCACGGCACGCCCGCGTTGGCCACGCTGTACGAGAGCGAGATCGGATGGAAGCCCCCCAAGGGCGACCGGCTCACCGATTGGCTCATCCGGCCGCTCAAGGACTCGCAGCTCGACTACGCGGCCGGCGATGTGATGCACCTGCTGCAGATCCACGACCGGCTCGCCGCCCGGCTCCAGGAGCTGGGCCGCAGTGCCTGGGCCGAGACCGAGTTCGAGCTGCTGCTCGAGCGCAACCGCACCGGAACTAGGCCCGAGGACGCCTGGTCCCGGCTCAAGGAGGTGCGCCACCTGAGGCGCCGCGACCTGCCCGTGGCCCGCTCGGTGGCGATGTGGCGCGAGCAGCGGGCGGCCAGGATCAATCAACCGGTGCGCCACGTGCTGTCGGACGTGGCGGTGGTGTCGGTCGCGCAGGCTGCACCCCGAACGCCAGAGGAGCTGGCCGCGGTGCGCGGCGTGGGCCAGGGCGTGGCTCGGGGCCGGCTGGGACCGGCCATCCTCGAAGCTGTGGCCGAGGGGGTTGCCTCCGATTGGCGCCCGCCTCCCAAGCGGGCCACCCGCAGCGATGTGGTGGACCGCCTCCGCCCCGCGGTGGGTCTGGTGATCACCTGGGTGAGCCAGCTCGCCCGCGACCGCATGATCGAACCGTCGTTGCTGGCCACCCGCGCCGATATCGAGGCATTCATCCGCGGCGACGCCGATGCCCGGCTGGCGCACGGCTGGCGCTCGGAGATGGTCGGTGACCCGCTGCGCCGCCTGGTTGCCGGCGACGCTTCCCTGGCCTTCGACGACAGCCGACTCGTGCTCGAGGAACGGAGCCGCCGGCCCCTGGGGTGACCGTCAGCGCAGGTGGGGCGTGGTGGTCGCATTCTGCCAAGCCGCTACACTCCACGCTCTGCGAATCCGTCAAACCGGGAGTCTGGGCCGTGAAAAAGGGGCGACACCGAAGGTATGAGGAAGCCCGCAAGTTCAAGCGCTCCCAGGTGGACAACCTCCAAGGGCTGATCGAGACCTTCAACGAACCAGACGACTACGTGAAGCCCGAGCACGCCTCCTGGGCCGAGGAGTTCGCCGAGGAGGATCTCGCCGCCGCCGACGAAGAAGACTGAAGGCGATCGGCCCCGGCTTCAGCCTGATCAGCCCTCGGTCTCTTCGAGGATCTCGCCCAACCGCACCACATCGTCCTCGGTGACGACGCCGATGAAGTTGTCGGCGCTGTCGGTCACGGCCAGGATCTCTACGTCGGCGGCCTCCATCGCCACCACCGCGTCGCGAACCGTCCAGGACGGCGATCCGGCCGGGAGGTCGGTGGTCATCATCGACTCCACCGACGTGGTCTCCCATTCGTCGCGGTTCACCGACGACAGCTGCGACAGTTGGGCCATGCCCCGATAGGAGCTGCCCTCCACCACCGGCACCACCCGCTCGCGGCGGCCCAGGACGTGCATGTACACGAACTCCGACACGGTGGCGTCGGGCGGCACCGTGAGCACGTCGGTGGTGAGGATCGAGCTCAACGGCAGGGTGAAACGCTGCTCGAGATGGCCGAGCCGCTTGGATCGCTGGTAGTCGGTCACCGACGACGGACCGCCCACCACCTGGCTCACCGCCGCGGCCACCAGGGCAGGCACCACGAACGCGGCCGCGCCGGTGGACTCGGCCACGAACATCACCGCCGCTATCGGAGCCCGGTAGCCCGCACCCAGGAACGCGGCCAAGCCCAGCGTGGCATACAGCCCGGTGGACTCGGCGTTCAAGGCCACGCCGACGAACTGGCCCACGATCACCCCGAGAGTGGCCAGCGGGATGAAGAGCCCTCCGACGCCGTCTCCGAGCACGGTGGCCAGCGTGGCCGCCACCCGGATCCCGAACAGAAGGGCGATCAACCCCAGCGCGTCCTGCTGAGCCACCCACTCCATGGCGCGGGTGCCTGGACCGAGGCTGAGAGCCTCGCCGAAGGCGGCGTCGGCCAGCAGGGTCAGCCCTGCCATGGCCACCGCCGCCGCCGCGGCCCGGCGGGGCCAGGAGACGGTGTGGGTGGCGTGCTTGGCCCGGCGCACCAGCCAGGCGAAGCCCCGTCCGCCCAAACCGGCGGCGATGCCCAGGATCAGCGCTCCGAGCAGGTCCTCGATCTGCACGTCGAGCATGGCCGCCGCGCCCTGGGCGTCGGTGGGGCCCTCACCCAGGAACGGCACCACGGGGGTGCTGCCCACCAGGAACACGAACGTGACGTAGCTGGCGGCCGACGCGATCAGAGACGGCAGCAGCGCCTGGGGGGTCACGTCGTCGCGGTAGGGGGCCTCCAGCGCGAAGATCACGCCGGTGGCCGGCGTCTTGAACACCGCAGCCACTCCGGCGGCCGCCCCCGCGGTGAGCAGCAGCCGGGCTTCGTCGCGCCGGAAGAAGCGCCCCAGGCGCTCATGCACGAACAGTCCCACCGACGACCCGGCATAGAGGGACGGACCCTCGAGGCCGACGGCGCCGCCTCCGCCGATGGTGGCCACCCCCGCCAGCAGCTTGGCGGGAAGGAACCGGAAGGCGATGGTGGGGTGGCGCTCGTGGAACGCTCGGACGTACTCGTCGGAGGTGGAGCCCGACGTTCCGCCGCCCACGACGCGCAACAGCAGCTTGGAGGCCGCGATACCGGCCACCGGAGCCAGCACGAGCACCGCCAGCGGCTGCTCCAGCACTCGCTCCAGCACCATA
>JAJDZO010000086.1 GCA_022824605.1 Acidimicrobiia bacterium | reverse complement strand
TGGTTTGGGGCCGCAACCGTCACACCGCCATCGGTCGGGCGTTGCGAGCCCTGTCCGAGACGCACATCGCCGGCGTGGCCACCACCGTCGGAGTGGCGCAGACGATTCTGGCCCACCCGGATTTTGCCGCGGTCGCCCATTCGACGCGCTGGGTGGAGGAGCACCTCGATTTCGCATCTGTGCCGGAGTCGCCGTCGGCAGGGCCGGGCACCGCTGCCGGGGGCCCTGGGTCGAAGGTGCGCCATGAGATCGAGGCAGAGGTGGATGGCAAGCGCTTCAGCGTGGCGCTGTGGACCCCGCCGGTCGACGGTGACGGTTCGCAGCGTCCGGGCGCATCACGCCGACGGGCCCGGGGGCCTTCAGCTCTGGGCGGCGGTGCAGCCGAGGTGACCGTGGGAATGCAGGGCACGATCATCAAGCTGCTGGTGGATGTGGGCGACGAGGTCGAGGCCGGACAGCCCGTCGCCGTGCTGGAGGCCATGAAGATGGAGAACAACATTGCGGCGGGACGCTCGGGGGTGGTCACCGAGATCCGCGTGGCGGTGGGAGACTCGGTGGGGGGCGGCGACACCATCGCCGTTGTGGGCGCACGCGAGGACTAACCTCTGCACCCAGCGGGCGGAAGCCGCGTCCGGTGGTTTCTCTATGCTCTACAGACCAATTCACTCGCTCGTCGCCGTGGTCGTGGCCGCCGCGGTCTTCGCAGGCGCTCTCAGCACCGCATCGCCTGCCTCAGCTCATCCCCACGGCCCCTCCGACGACGAGTTCACCTTCATCGGAGGCGGTTGGGGGCACGGCACCGGCATGAGCCAGTACGGCGCGCTGGGACGCGCCGAGGAGGGCCACACCTACGACGAGATCCTCGCCTTCTACTACGACGGCACCACACTGACCACCGATCCCGCCTTGGTTCCCGACGACATCGATGTGCGCCTCGCCGTCCACAACACCACCGTGTTCAGACCGACCGGAACGTTGACCGTGGCCATTGACGGCCAGTTCCGCGACACCACCTTCAGAACGCTCACCATTCGCCGCGGCAACGGCGGCTGGCACATCAACTCCAGCAACATCGACTGGTGCGGCGGTTTCTGCCGCGGGACGGTGCTGACGGTGAGCTTCGACGACGGCGAGCATGTGCGGGTCTCCCGCACCGACAACGGCGCCGAGCGCTTCGCGCACGGGCAGTTCCAGCTCACTCCGGCCGGCAGCGGAGTCGCCAACTGCGGCAGCGCCAGCGCCAACGACTACTGCCTGGTGATCGGCGAGATGACCATGCAGCAGTACCTCTACGGCCTTGAGGAAGTGCCTCACTCCTGGCCGGCCGAGGCCCTGAAGGCCCAGGCCGTGGCGGCCCGCAGCTACGCCGCGGCCATCATCGCCGACCGGGCCGGAGGGTCCTCGCCGTTCGATCTGTACGCCACGACCCGTGATCAGGAGTACCGGGGCTGGGACCACGAGCAACAGCCAGGCCATGATTCCTGGAGTGCGGAGGTGGACGCCACCGACGACACCGTGCTCACGTACCGGCCGAGCGCCGACGCGGAGCCCGAGGTGATCGTGGCCTATTACAGCTCCTCGAACGGGGGGCACACCGCAGCCAACGAGGAACCCCGCCGCGACCAGCTCTCGTACCTGCTGGCCAAGCCCGACCCCTTCGACGCCGCGCACGACGAGGACGGCGAACCCCAGAACGGCAACCACTCCTGGACGCGCACCTACACCGCCGACCAGATCAGCAAATGGCTCGCCGACTACCCGTTCGCCGACCTGGACGTGGGCGAGATTGTGGACATCCACATCACGAACGCCGGTCCCTCCGGCCGTATCGACGACGCTCTGGTGACCGTGGAGGGGACGGAGAGAACGCTGGAGGTCCGAAACGACGACGACAGCCCCTACGGCTACCGCTTCTACTACGCCCTCGTGCTGGGCTGTCGCCGCACCCCCGACTGCCGGCCGCTGCTGTCCACCAAGCTGTCGCTGCAGGGCTCACACACCGAGCACGGCCTCGCCGAGGACGGCCTCCCGTTCACCGACGTCGCCCGGAACGCGCCGTACGCGGAGGCGGTGTCGTGGATGGTCGACGCGCAGATCACCGCAGGCACCACGCCCACGACCTTCTCCCCCAACCAACCGCTGACCCGAGCCCAGTTCGCCACGTTCCTGTGGCGCTTCGCGGGCGAGCCGCAACCGGCGGGCGGATCGGGGACGTTCGACGATGTGGCTTCCGGCACCTTCTACACACGGGCAGTGGACTGGATGGTGGGACGGAACATCACCCAGGGCTGCAGCCGTGATCCCAAGCTGTTCTGCCCCGACGATCCACTGACGAACGCTGCTCTGGCCACCTTCCTGTGGCGCTTCGCGGGCCGTACCTACAGCAACTACCCGGTCCCGTTCAGCGACATAGGGATCAACGACTTCTACCTGGAGGCCGCTCGCTGGATGACCGAGCACCTCATCTGGGTGGACGAGGCCTACCAGTTCCCGGTCGGCAACCAGGCGTTGTTCCTTCCCAACGACGAAGTGAGCCGGG
>JAJDZO010000195.1 GCA_022824605.1 Acidimicrobiia bacterium | reverse complement strand
GAGATGACGTACTTGGGGTCGGGCATCTGCTCGTACAGGCGCCGCACCGAGGGCGCCATCTTGTCGGTGACGGTGCCGGAGATCACCACCAGGTCGGCCTGCCGGGGGCTGGCGGGCAGAGGGATCACCCCCAGACGCATCACGTCGTAGCGGGGTGAACCGAAGGCGGCGCCCATCTCGATGGCGCAGCAGGCGAGGCCCCACTGGTACACCCATAGCGAGTACTTGCGACCCATGTTGAGCAGGGTCGTCAGCGGCTTGGGAACCTTGCCCGATTCGACTAGACCCACCGCAGCATCCTCTTGCGCCAGGCGTAGAGCAGGCCGAGCAGCAGGATGAAGATGAAGATGGCCATCTCGACGAGGCCGAACAACGCGTACTCCTCCAAGCGGGCGGCCCACGGGAAGATGAACACGGCCTCCACGTCGAACAGCACGAACAGCAGGGCGAAGACGTAGTAGCGGATGTTGGCCTGCGACCACATGTCGCCGATGGGGTCGACACCGGACTCGTAGTTCTCCACCTTGGCCGGGGTGGGACGCGACGGCCGCACGATCCGGCCTACGCCCAGCAGCAGGGCCACGACGGCAGCGCCGACTGCGCCGAAGATGCCGACAGTCAGATAGGTGCGCAGGAACTCCGACACGGGCCGGAAGCTTACCGGTGAGGCGAGTGTCTCCAGGGTCGGATGGAGACGAAAGAGTTGGTCAGCCTCCGACCCCGGCCAGCGCGTCGGCGCGCGATCCGTGCACCGGGATGATCTTGTCGAACCCGCTGATCTCGAAGATCTCCCGGATCGAGTCGGACAGCGAGCAGACAGCCATCTTGGCCTTCTGCTTCTGGAGCGTCTTGGCCACCAGCAGAACCACCCGCAGTCCGGCGCTGCTTATGTAGGAGATACCTTCGAAGTCCAGCACCATCCCGGTGTCATCCGGGCTGATGGCAGCCTCCAAGGCCTCGTGGAACTCAAGAGCGTTGGCACCGTCGACGCGGCCTTCAGCCATCGCAACCAACGCTCCGCCCTGCCTGTCAGTGCTGATATTCAATGAACCGCATCTCCTCGGTGTCGCGTTCGGACCGTCGGCTTGCCGTGGCCGCTGGACTGAGCGACATAGTAACCCCCGCGCGGCCCGCGCGCCTACGTTCAGCCAAATCGCGCTGCAGGACTACCACGGGACCCGCACGCCGACTCGGACAGCACTGCGGGTCAACAACTAATGTCGGCTCACGATCCATCGTCCGGCACCGGGAGGCACGCTAAGTGCTCATAGACGTGTTCCTGCCCATCGGACTGCTCATCGTCGTCGCCAAGTTGCTCGAGGGCGTGCTCAGCCGCTTCGGTCTGAGTTCGATCATCGCGTTCACCCTTACGGGCGTGTTGCTCGGCCCGGCCACCGGGATCGTCGAACCGAGCCATGACCTGAACCTGTTCCTGGAGATCGGCATCTTCGTGCTCTTCTTCCTGGTAGGGCTCGACGAGATCGACGTTCCGGGTTTCGTGGCCACGATGCGCGGCCGCTACTTCGCAGCGGCCATCATCTCGGTGGTCATATCGCTCATGGCCGCGCTGACCGTCACCTCGGACATCTTCGGAATCGACATCGGGCTGGGCCTGGACTTCGACGAGGCCCTGGCGCTGGCGGGGATCCTGTCACTGTCGAGCCTCGGCCTCGCGGCCAAGGTGCTCGCGGACTCGGGCACGCTCAAGCAGCCCATCGGGCTGAAGATCTTCACCATCGTGATCATCGCCGAGATCGCCTCGCTGCTGGTGGTGGGTTTCACCATCGGGGAGCACGGCCACGACCTGGACTTTGTCGCGGTGGCGACCCTTCTAGGCAAGATCGTCGCCTTCGTAGTGGTGGCGTGGCTGCTGTCGGCCAAGGTGCTGCCGGTGGTGATCGTGTTCCTGCAGCGCATCTTGAACGTGCCGGAACTGTCCTTCGGGCTTCTGCTCGGTGGGCTGTTCCTGGTGGTGGTGGGGGCCGAGAACATGGGCCTGCACGGCACCATCGGAGCGCTGCTGTTCGGTGCGGCCCTGTCGGGGCTGTCGCAGGGGGTGCGCGACGACATCATGCCCGGCATGCGCAGCGCGTCGGAGGGCTTCTTCGTTCCGCTGTTCTTCGCCTCGGCCGGCCTCTACTTCGACATGTCGTTCTTGGATCTGGCCCCGGAGGTGGCCGCCGCGCTGGTGCTCGTGCCGCTGGCGGGCAAGTTCGCGGGGTCGTTCATCGGCACCTACGTCACCCGGATCGACGCCCCGTTCGCGCTGGCCACCGGGCTGATGTCCAAGGGCGTGGCCGAGATCGCCTTCCTGCTGGTGCTGTTGGAGGCCGGGACGATCTCCAACGACGTCTTCTCGCTTCTGGTTCTGGCCATGTTCGGATACATCCTGTTCATGCCGGCGATACTGAACCTTGTGGTCAAGCGAGCGATGGCGCCGGACCGTCCGTCGAAGCGGACCTCGCAGCACCCCTCACAGCGCCTCTCGCTTCCCGAGGCAGTCACGCCGTCGTTCGCCCGCTATGCGCTGGAGGGCATCAAGGTGAGCACCGTGTTGGACACGACCCGTGAGTATCCCGGATCCAATACTGCGGTGGCAGAGTTCCTCCATACATGGACCGTGCCCCACCAGCACGACTATCTGGTGGTGGACGACGGCAAGGTCTCTGGAGTGGTGGCGACGAGCGGACTCCGCTCGATACGTCGAGGTTCCGATGCGACCGCCACGCTCGGCAAGGTGATGCGGGCCAGCACGCTGAGGGCAGCACCCGACGAGCCGATCCACGATGCTCTGGAGCGGATGACCAACGCTTCTCAGACGGTCATCCCGGTGACCGACCCGGAGTCGGGCCGGTTCCTGGGTTCGGTCACCAGCGCGGACGTGATCCACCTGGTGCAACTCATGGACGAGATCCAAGCGGAACTGACTCAGATGGAAGCCGACGAGCGATAGGAGGCCTCGGTCGGGCGCCCTAGCTCGGCTGCTGGTACACCAGCGGGAATCTCTCGTCGTCGGCGGGGTATTCGCCTGGCACCGCAGTGGTGTCTCCCTCGGTGACGGTGGGGTCACAGCCTGGATGGGGATGCCAGACAGCGTCGTCGCCGAGCCAGCGCGTCGACAGCGCCACCCGGCGGTCTCTACCTACGTTGGCGGGCGCTCCGTGGACGATCCACGCCGAAAAGAAGATGGCGTCGCCGGGCTCCACGTCGAAGCCGACGATCTCGTAGGGGCAGTCTCCGCGGTGCCTGACGGCTTCAATGTCGGGCATGGGCTCGCCCTTGAAGTCGTCGGTCCATCCTCCTTCGCCGTCGAATGAC
Source organism: Acidimicrobiia bacterium (assembly GCA_022824605.1). Lineage (GTDB taxonomy): Bacteria > Actinomycetota > Acidimicrobiia > Acidimicrobiales > Aldehydirespiratoraceae > Aldehydirespirator. The sequence goes on along the minus strand of JAJDZO010000195.1, from coordinate 3,790 downwards.
TCGGGCGCGTAGTAGGCGTCCCAGCGATGCGAGCCCTTCACGAACTCCAGCGAACTGTGGCTCACCCGGCTGGCAGTGGCCGCCACCCAAGCCGAGATGATCTGGCGACCGAGGAAGGGCCAGTATCCGATGTCTTGATGCCATGGCGTCGGCGCGGAGGTGAACGGCTCCTTCACCAGCAGATGATCGAAGTAGAAGCGCATCCCGGTTGAGCCGGTCAGCGACGCAGCCATCCCCGCGATGGGAGACGAGAACACGAAATCTCGGATCAGCGGAGCGTGCTGCCAGCGGTAGCGGGTGGTGAACAGCCGGTCGGTCGACGCTCCTGGATTGGTGTCGGTGATCCACGGCCCTGGATCGTCGAGTGCTGCCTGAGCGTCCTCGAGGATCCGGGCCACCCAGTCGCCGTCCACCGCGCCCGGGATCTTCACCACCCCGTCGCGCTCGAAGGCGGCTCGCGTCTCGGCCGATAGCACCGTCGCAGATTATGCGGTCACGGCCGGCTGCGGCCAAGGGGCCGACCCCCAGCCCCTACGCTGGTGCGATGGCCTTGGTGTTCGCCGGCGTGTGCAGCCACGCTCCGGGCATCGTCGGGCGAGCCGAACGGGCCGACCCGCGGGTGAGGGAGATCGTCTACGCCGCCTACGACGAGCTAGCCGAGGCGCTGGCCGCAGCCCGGCCCGACGCATTGATGGTGGTGGCCGCCGAGCATTTCGCCAACTTCTTCATGGACAACATGCCGAGCTTCGCCATCGGGATGGCCGACCGCTACGAGGGCCCCATCGAGGATCCGGGGTGGTTGGGCATCGAACGCTTCGCAGTGCCCGGTGACCGGGACCTGTCGCGACGCTTGATCACCGAGATCATGGCAACGTCGGACGTCTCCTATGCCGAGGAGTGGAAGCTCGATCACGGGATCGCGGTGCCGCTGCATCTGCTTACCCCCTACTACGACCTGCCGCTGGTGCCGGTGAACATCAACTGCCAGGGTCCGCCTCTGGCCCCCTACGAGCGGGTCTGGGCTTTCGGTGAGTCGATACGGCGGGCCGCCGACGCGGTGCCCGAACGGATCGCGGTGATCGGCACGGGCGGGATCTCCCACTGGCCGGCCACCCCCGACTCCGGCAAGATCAACGAGGCCTGGGACCGTGACTTCCTGGATAGATGGTGCCGCAACGACCGTGACGCGCTGCTCGCCTATGACGACGCGTCGGTGTACGCCGAGGCGGGCCAGGGCGCCTTCGAGATCCGCACCTTCATCGCGGTGAGCGCGGCCGCTTCAGGGGCGCCCGGCACAGTGCACTGCTACGTGCCGGTCCCGATCTTCGCAGTCGGCTGCACCACCGCCACCTACGACCTCACCGCCGCCGCCTGATCGTCTGAACGAATCCGCTGGCGTGGTGCCGACTCTAGGCAGGTGTGCCGGCTCTAGGCAGGCGTGGGCCTCACACCAGCGTCGGTGACCTGTCGTCGCCGCGGATGAGCGCTCGCATCCTGGCGGCGGGATCATCGGCGGTCACGAGGGCCTCACCGATGAGCGCGGCGTCGTATCCGGCGTCGGCAATGGCCGCGAACGAGGTGCCACCGGGCACACCGATTCCCGATGCCGCCACCTTCATGATCCCCGCATCGAGCCGGTCGAACATGGCGCTCACCGCGACCGCCTTGTCGTACTCCACGGTGAAGGTGCGCGCTTTGGGGTTGTTGCGCTGGTTGATGGCGATCATGTAGGCCCCGAGCTCGGCCGCGATCTCGAACTCTTGTTCTGTGCGAACTTCGGTGAGCGCATCGAGTCCCAGGCTCAGCGCCAGCTCGTGAAGCCGCTGACACTGTTCGGCGCCGATGTCGGGCAGGATCAACAGCACCGCGTCGGCGCCCATCTCAGCCGAGTCGTGGATGTCTTGGGGGGTGGTCAGGAAGTCCTTGCGCAGCACGGGGATGCCGGCGGCCGCACGGGCTTGTTGCAGGTCCTGGGGCGAACCGCCGAAGCGCGGCCCGTCGGTCAGCACCGACAGGCACGCCGCCCCGCCGTCGGCGTAGGCACGGGCGAGCGACGCCACATCGACGTCGCTGCGCAGCGTTCCCTTCGAGGGTGACCGGCGCTTGATCTCTGCGATGATCGAGAGACCGTCGGCGTCGAGAGCCTGCCGGAACCGGTGCCCCACATCGGCGGGCCGACGCGGCTGTGCCGTGGAAGAGCTCATACGTCCACCGAACGAAGTCGGCTGAGAGTCGTCACTCGTCCAAGCATCGAAAGCGGCCTCCCCGGGTGTGCGCCCGTCAGCCATTGTGGCCGACACCGAACGCTACCGCTCGTGACGCTGGCCAGCCCATCCCGACGGGTCAGAGGCCGAGCGAATAGGCGAGCGAGCGCGCTCCATACGGGCGAGGCCGTGGGCAGCCATGCCGTGGTTTGGGCGGCCCGTGAGCGCAGCGAACAAGAGCGGGAAACACCCTGCCCCGACGCGACGAGCCTGCACCCATCTGCGCGCCCTCTTACGCCTCCACGCCCTCGCAGCCGCTCATGGCGTAGACGCCGGCCCGCACCGGTCCGTGCTCGGCGACCCCGTCGCGCATTCGTTGGAGGTAGTCGGACCACTCGATCTGATGCAGAGCAGCGAAGTGCATCAGGATCTGCCCGTTGACGCCCAGCACATACAGCAGCCCGATGTCAGGTCCGACAAGGGCGTCCGCCTCCTCGTCGGTCAGGTCGTAGGGCTCAAGCACGGCCCGCCGATCAGCAAGGTAGGCCTCCTGGAGCCCCCGGTCACGGTTCAACTCATAAAGGAACTTCAGAACAAAGTACAAGCTCACCCCGCCCAGCGTAGACGCCGGGCCTAGGCAGCGAAGTCGGCCACTGTGCCTGAGGTGGTGCCGACTAGTTCAGTGCTGGATATCTCGAAGACGGTCTCGGGGGGTTCCGGCCGCGGCCCACACCAATCCGGGTAGCAGCTATCAGGGACTGGCGGCAGTGCTGGATATGGATTCTAGGACTCCGGGGACTATGCCTAGGGCGACCGTGAACAGGACGGCAACCACTATCACCGCTCCTGCTCCTAGGCCGATTGCGGGCTTGGACTCTTCGCTGGCGGTGTCGCCGAAGTACATGGCTACCACTATTCGCAGGTAGGCGAAGGCGGCCACGACCGCGGCCACCATGGCCACCACTGCCAGCCAGTACGAGCGGGCCTCAGCCGCGGCGGCGATCACCGAGAACTTGGCCACGAAACCCGACGTGAACGGCACACCCGCCTGGGCCAGCAACAGGACCGTCAGGCCCAGGGCGAGCGCCGGACGGCGAGCGCCCAGACCGGCCAGGGCGTCCAGGCCGGTGCGATCGTCACGCCGGCCCGACAGCACGGCCACCACGGTGAAGCTGCCCACCGCCACCGGGGCGTAGGCGGCCAGATAGAACAGCACCGCGGCCACACCCGAATCCGAGTAGGCCTGCACCCCGACGTGGATGAAGCCGGCGTGCGAGATCGACGAGTAGGCGAGGATCCGCTTGGCGTCGCTCTGCACCGCGGCCGACACCGAGCCGACGGCCAGAGTGACGCACGCCAGCGCGAACACCGCCGGCCGCCAGTCGTCGGCCCGCATGCCCAGCGCCTCCACAAAGACACGGATCAGCGCCGCGAAGCCGGCCGCCTTCACCGCGGAGGCCATGAAGGCCGTCACCGGCGTCGGGGCGCCGACGGTGGGGTCGGGCGCCCCGGCCAGGAACGGCGCGGCGGGCCCCGTGAAGCCCCACCCCCCCACCACCAAGGCCAAGCCCGGCCGCCACAAACCC
>JAJDZO010000058.1 GCA_022824605.1 Acidimicrobiia bacterium | reverse complement strand
GACGAAAGTTGCGGGGTGGGGGATACGTGCCGTGGGTGTCGGCAGCAGTGTGGAAGTTCGTGTACCTGGACACTTGTGGCGAGTAGGCTGCCTTGTCTGCAGCAGGTGGAAGGAAGGGTCGTTTTCAGACCAGGGAAGTTTCGGTCAGTGTGACCGGCGGGGTGTTGTTCCAGTTCGGAACAAGAGGGGATTGTAGAGAGAACTGCGGGTTAGTGCAACAATAAAAACATTTCTCGGGGGTCGTGCTGGCGCGCGCGGAGCGTCTAGTCGTTGGGTGATCTGCCGATCGTGATTGCGCGCTGGCGTTCGAGTGCGATTTCGCGAAGGCGTGCGGGTACGTCGGCTGGCTGCCAGATACCGTAGGCGGTCATGAATTGCTCGAGCTGGTGGTTGCCGGAGAGTTCCGCGATTGGTTGGATGTTCTGCTGTTGGTCTCCGTGCACCCAGGCGAGGCTGGTATGTGACGTGGCCGTGAGGTCGAGGCGGAGGTGGCCATCGGGCCAGCGGGCATGGAGGACGGCGGGGTCGCGGGCGAGTGTTGAGGTGATTGCCTGGTGGACGACGTCGGGGTTCAGGGTGTTGAGGTCGTCGTGGCGGCGGTGGTCGTGGTCCCATCGGTCACGGAGCTCGGGACGCTGGCGCAGGGTTTCGGAGAGGCGGATTCGCTGCTGGGGGGACACCGCTTCCATGTGCTCGGTGAGCCACCAGGCAATGTCGTAGCGGTCTTTCGCGCGGAGCCGGTGATCCGGCAGTTCGATGAGCGCGAATTTTTGGGTGACGAGGCTTTCGGCCCGGTACATGAGAATCTCGCTGCGCGTTTCCACGGCGGTGCGCTCGAGAATGTCCTCGGCTGTCTGGCGGTCGTGGATTCGCCGGATGTCGATGGCGGCGGTGAGGGGGCCGAACGGCTCCGAGAGGATGGTGATGGTGCCTTTCAGGGCGTGGCGGCGGCGAGGTTCGGCGATGGCGGTGATGTTGAGGTCTTCGGCAGCCTGCCGGAGGGTGGTCCAGATGTCGACGTCGCCAACGATGTCGATGTCGATGTCCTGTGAGGGTCGGGTGAGGCCGTAGCCGATCTTGGCGGCGGTGCCGCCGCGCATGACGATGCGGTGGTCGGTGCTGTGGAGGGACCGGTTGACCTCGCGCATGACGCTTGCCACCAGGTCGGTGGCGAGCTGCTGCTCGGGTTGCTCTCGGACGGCGGGCAGGGGTGCCAGGTGGGGCAGGCGCATGCGCGGCGGGTTAGCTGGCCCGGATGACGATGTCCATCGGCGGGCGTTTCGGATGGACGGGCGGGGTCGCGGGGAGTTCGAGGCGGTCGGGGCCTTGCAGATGGTGAAGGCGCCAGTGGCGCCAGTGACCACGTTGGACAGGGTCGTTGATCATGGTTTCGATCTCTTGGGCGAGCATGCAGAGTTCCGGGTCCTCGTCGTCGCGGCCGGTCCAGCGGGCGACGGTGTGGCGGTCGATCGCGGGGCGGCCGTGGCGGAGTTGGTCCCATGCGAGGTCGACGACGGCCTGCGGTACCGTGGCTGCGAGGACGGGAGCCTGGTGGCCGGCTGCTGGATGGCCGAGGCGGGCGAGGGCGGGCCGGGCATCGCGGAGGCGGGGCGCGCAGGGCGCTGCAGTGATGTCGCCGTCAGGACCCCAGAGAACTGCGGTGCTGGGGCGGTCGTGGACGTTGAGGTAGGTCGGTGACCACCAGGTTCCGATGGCATGCCAGTCGCCGGGGTGCTGGTCGTCGGAGGTAGCGGGGAGGTTCAGTGCAGTCATGCCGCTGAGGTAGGCAGTGCGGTGCGTGCGGGGGACGGCGAGCGGCCAGCCGCGGACGGGATCGTAGGGGGCGGGCTGGGTAGCGCAGGGGTCGATGGGTAGCGGGAGTACCGGGGCGCCGGTCCGAGAGGTCCGGATCCGGACGGGTATGTCCGGTGTGCGGGTGACAGGGGTGGTGAATGCTGTCATGTGGCAAGTGTACCTGTACCGGGCGGGCCGAGATGTACAGCGTGTGGGGGACTGTGAGGTTTCGTGGTTGGGTCGCCGTCGCGCGGGCGAGGTCGGCCGGGCAGTGGCGGCGTTGGAAGAGGTGATGCCGTTACCTGGTTGAGTTCTTTGTGCCGGTATTCGGTGGGCTGTCAGTCGGCAGGTGAGTCCGGGCGGTCTGTTGGGAATGGATAGAGGAGGCGTGCCTGTCCGTTCCGGAAGGTGATGGTACCGACGGGCAGGGCTCGTGCCTTGTCGAGGAGCCTGCGGCGGAGGCGCTCGATGCAGAGGGGGTAGTAAGGCCCGGCCACGTGGATCTCGGCATGCATGGCCTCGCAGCTGCCGTCGGCGTACTCGTGGATGAGCACGTCGGGAAAAGTGATCGCGATGGACTCGACGCGGGAGTCGGTGAGCCGGTCCCGGGGATTGCCTTCGTCGCCCCAGGCGGTGCCTCGGGGTCCTCGCTTGGCGGCGTCGGTGCCGGATCCGCTGAGCTGGAGGGATTCGATGTGCCAGCCGTTCATGCGGTCGTGATCGTGGTGGGTGTTGCGCTGGGCGCCGGTTGCAGCGGCA
>JAJDZO010000379.1 GCA_022824605.1 Acidimicrobiia bacterium | reverse complement strand
CTCGGTCACCACTGTCGCCGGGAAGCCGCTTCGCTCGGCGTGCTCGTCGATCAGCTCGGGGCTGTCGCATACATAGATGCAGAACGTCTTGTCGCCGGCGACGTAGCTGTGGTCCCACTGGATTGACTTGCCCTCGGACTGCATCGCCTTCAGGACCGAGTTGGACTGCCCGGCCGCGGCCCGCAGCTGCTCGCGCTCGGCCGAGCCGATGTCAGGGATGTCCCGTTCGATTACAAAGCGCCGCATAGTCCTCCCCTTCGGTACTCCTGGCCCGCGACTCTAATCCCCTGGAAGGTGTTGGAGCATCCTTCGGATGTAGACAGTTGCGCATGCATTTTATAGACTCGACTGGATGGCGACCACGACGATCCGTATCGACACCGACACCCACGCCCGGCTCGTCGAGCTCAGCGATGCGGCCGGCGCCTCACTCATCGACACGGTGCGCGACGCCGTCGAGGCGCTGCGGCGCCAGCGGTTCGCCCGCCGGGTGACGGCCGAGATCGCCGAGTTGCGCAGCGATCCCGCAGCGTGGGCGGCGTATCTGGCCGATGCCGAGAGCACGTCGGTGACCGATGGCCTCGGTTGACGATCTCTGGCTGGTCGACTTTGGTGACCCCCATCCCGGTGAGCCCGCCACCGTTCGTCCCGCGCTCGTGATCGGGCCGCCGGACGCGTTCGGCCCCGGCTTCCCGTTCGTGATCGTGGCACCGCTGACGACGACCCGGCGCGGCCTCTCGCTGCACGTCGAGATCGAGTCGGACGCGGAGACTGGTCTCGACGAGACCAGTTATGCCCAGTGCGAGTTGATCCGATCTGTAAGCCGCCGCCGTCTCGTGCACCGCTTGGGCCAGATCGACTCCAGCGCGAGCCACCAGGTCACATCCGTCGTCAAGACCGTGCTCAACCACTGAAAGTCGTCACCGCTCCCCAGCTGCGAGCCGGCGCCCCCCGGGTTGCCGACTCCCGGAGGCGTCAGTCGATGTCCATGTCGTAGTGGCGGGCCGGGCCTCGGGCGGTGTGGCTGACGTGGAAGCGCTCCAGCGCGTCGACCCGCTCGCTCATCCCGGCGGGGCTGAGGTCGCTGTCGGACGGGTCGCGCACACCGTGGAGATAGTCCTTGGGCGCCACATGGTCGACGAAGCCGAAGTTGGCCGAGCCGAGGGAGTACCCCATCAGCTCCTGGAGTTCATCAGGCAGCGTCCGGGCCACCTCTTGGGGCACGGCCAGGTACTGGTTCTCCTCCTGGCGTAGCCAGCCCAGGGAGTAGTGCAACGCCACGCCGGTACGGGACCGGTCCGACCGATTCGATCCCCCGCCGTGAATAGTGTTGCCGAGATAGATGAGCACCGAGCCGGCCGGCATCTCGGTGGCGACCAATTCGGATCGGCTCGGCACTCGTTCGTTGGGCCACCGGTGGCTTCCGGGGCATACCCGGGTACCGCCGTTCTGGCGGGTGAAGTCCGAGATCGCCCACATCGTGGCCACTGTCAGCGGGGGGCACGGGTTTGCGAAGGGATACACCGAGGTGTCGCGATGCAGCACCTGCTGCCGTTCCCCCGGCTCGAGGTGCATCACGCCGGTGTAGTGGAGCCGATACGCCGCGCAGCTCGGCAGCAGGGCGTGATCGGCGACTGCGAGCACGAGGGGATGCATGATCAGCGCCTGCACTGCGGTCGACTTCGCGATCAGAGCACCGAATCGCTTGGTGAGGCTGCCCATGAACTCCTCATGGCCGGTGTGGGCGGCATCGAGGAATGGCTGGAGATCGGCGGCAACCGCGGCCACAGTGTCGTCGTCGATGGCGTCGCGCACCACGGCGTACCCGTCGCGGGTCACTGCAGCCGCAGCGTCGGAAGGATGGGTGTCCGGTCCGTATTCGTTCATCAGCCCTGGGGCTCCGCTCCGGTGCGCTCGCCGGCCGGAATCCGTCGGCCCGTCGCGAACTGATCGAGGATCCAGGTCGTCGCCGGTGAGTACACGTCGAGGAACACCGCAGGCTCGTCTCCGAGCACCTCGCCCCCGTGGGGCACGCCGCCCGGCGCATACCAGCCGCCGCCCGGGCCGATCTCGCGGGTCTCGTCTCCGACCGTCAGCCGCAGGCGCCCCGACAGCAGCACGCTGAACTGCTCATGGGGATGGCTGTGCATCTCATAGGTCGCACCCGGCGCGTAGACCGCCCGGATGAGGTGCATGTGCTCGCCGGTCACGATCTGGGCGTCCACCTGCTCGTCGTCCCAGCGCACCGCATCGAGTTCGTCCCAGCTGAAGATCCGCTGCGACGTGATCTCGGCACCGTGCTCGTTCAACCGTCGTTCGCGCGTGGCGCCCCCTTGTGCCGTTCGATCCGACCGCCGGTTGCCGACTGTACAACCCGGGACCTGTTGGGCGGTCAGCTGGTGGCGAGTTGGAAGGCCTCGTCGAGCCAGCCGATCTTGCCGCCGATCATCTTCTTGACCGGCCGCCCCAGCCGTGCGAGGCGGGCCGCGGCCCGGTCGGCGCGGTTGCAGTGGGGTCCCGCGCGGTAGACCACGGTGCCTACCCGCCCGCATCGATGTCAACCACACCATCGCAAACCGTGCACTTTCTAGACCGCCGTCGCGATCCGGCCGGCGGGTGCTTTGGCGGTGGTGCCCCGCAACACCAGTTGGGTTGGGAGGAAGGTGCATGCTTCCATGGGCTCGTTGCGGATGATGTGGGCGAGCTTGGTGGCCGCTATTGCTCAGCCGGGTCCGGGGAGGCCAGGACCGTCGAGGTACGCACCGGTGGTGCCGCCGACCCTGATGGCACCGAGTCCGAGCTTGCGGTGATCCCAGGTGCGGACCCGTTCCACGTCGAGGCGCACCGCCACCCGCTTGTGCAGCATCGCCTCCACCAGAGGTCGCACCTCCTCGGAGTAGGGCGCGGTGTAGCGCTCCCAAACGTCGACTCCGACCCGCCAGACCTCATCGGGGTCTTCCACGATCACCCCACGGCCTTCAAGCGACGCCCCCCGCAGTGTGTCGTAGGTGTTGCCCGCTTCGATCATCACCGACATGCGGCCGTCTCGGCGCAGGTTGACGATCTTCTGGGCCTTGGCCTTGGACTCGACCCAGATCTGGCCGTCGAGCCACGCGTACCACATGGCCACCAGATGGGGCATCCCGCCGAGCCCGACCGTAGCCATGGTGCAGGTGCGCGACTGCTCGATGAAGACCGCTAGCTCCGCTTCGGTCATCTCGATCTGGGATCGCTGGTTCTGTCCCACGGCGGCTCCTTTCCGGGCAACCCTGAACAGTGTGGGTTGAGCTAGGTATAACACTGCCCGCCTCTAGGGAGTAGGCATACGCGAGTCAACTGACTCCGCCCCAGAACGGCTGCCGGCTGGTACGGGCCTCGCGCTTAGGAGTCGACCTCGCGGTAGCGGCGGACTCGGATGTCGGCCTGGGCCTGGTGGCCGGCGAAGTTCTCGATGGCGCACAGGCGGCTGCAGTACTCCCCTATCAGCACGCTCGAGGCAGGATCGGTGACTCGCTGGTAGGTGACGGTCTTGATGAACTTGCCCACCCACAGGCCGCCGGTGTAGCGGGCCGCGCCCTGCGTGGGCAGCGTGTGATTGGTGCCGATCACCTTGTCGCCGTAGGAGACGTTGGTCATCGGCCCCACGAAGACGGCGCCGTAGTTGGTGAGGTTGGCCAGGAAGTAGTCGTCGTCGCCCGTCATCACCTGGACATGCTCGAAGGCCAGGTCGTTGGCCAGGGCCAGCATCTCGGCGTTGTCGTCGCACAGCACCACGCGGCCGTAGTCGGCCCATGCCTGCGAGGCGATGTCGGCGGTGGCCAGGGTTCTGAGTTGGGATTCCACCTCGGCGATGGTGTCTAGGCCCAACTCACGCGACGTGGTGAGCAGAACCGCCGGTGAGGTGGGGCCGTGCTCGGCCTGACCCAACAGGTCGGTTGCGCACATTTCCCCGTCGACCGTGTCGTCGGCCAACAGCAGGGTCTCGGTGGGCCCTGCGAGAAGGTCGATCCCGACCCGGCCGTACAACTGGCGCTTGGCCTCGGCTACGAACGCATTGCCCGGCCCCACCAGCACGTCGACGGGATCGACGAACTCGGTGCCGATCGCCAGCGCCGCCACTGCCTGCACTCCGCCCAGCAGGTAGATCTCGTCGGCGCCGGCCAGGTGCATCGCGGCGACCGTCTCAGCCGGCACCGCACCGTTTATCGGCGGAGTGCAGGCTGCGACCCTGCGGACCCCGGCCACCTTGGCGGTCAGCACGCTCATGTGAGCGGAGGCCACCATCGGGTACCGCCCGCCGGGCACGTAAGCCCCGACGGCCGACACGGGAATGTTCTTGTGCCCGAGCGTGACGCCGGGGAGCGTCTCGACCTCGAGGTCGGCAAGCGTTTCGAGTTGGGCCTGCGCAAAGTTGCGTATCTGGGTCTGGGCGAACCGGATGTCGTCGATCGTCGATGGATCGACCCCGGCGACGATCTCGGAGATCTGGTCCTGCGTCAGCTCGAACCGGTCGGGTTCCCATCCGTCGAATTGGGCCGACATCTCACGCACGGCCACCTCGCCACGGGTCTCAATGTCGGCGATCAGCCCGCGAACCCGTTCTGTGAGGTCTGGATCGGAGCCGTGGGAGTGTTTCGCGGTCGCGTCCTTGAGGATCTCAGCCATTGCTTCTCCGTGTGGTTCGTCGCTCGCGGAGCGTATCGGGCACGATCCGCTCGGTCCGTGCGACGTCTATGGCACCTGCGGGTCTGCCGTGTCGACACCACGAGAGCCGGTCGTCCGATCAGCGCGGTGGAGCCGGCAACAGGGCTCCGTTGTGCAGCGCGTAGGCCTCCTGCATTCGCGCCACGACCGCTCGGTCGCGGGTGACCACCACGAGCGTGGTACCTGCCTTGGCCGCCGACCGCGTCAGAAGGTGGATGACCTGCTGCGAGTCGGACGCGTCGAGCGATCCGGTCGGCTCATCGCACAGGAGGATCTCGGGCTCGCCAACCAGCGCCCGCACCACCGCCACCCGCTGCGTCTCCCCTGCTGAGAGTTGAGCAGGCCAGGCGTCCGCAGATTCGATCCCTACGTCGGCCAGAGCCTGCCTCACCCGGTCGGCGCGCGCCGGCCGGCCCCTGATCCGCAACGGCAAGGCCACGTTCTCAGCCACGGTCAACTCCGGAAGAAGCCGGCCGAACTGCACGACCATGGCCACCTTGCGCCGACGCAGCGCGGCACCCTGCCCAGCCGCCGCGTACGCAAGGTCATGCCCGGCCACGACCACGCGGCCACGGGTGGGTACGACGATCCCGGAGAGCATGTGCAACAGCGTCGTCTTGCCCGATCCGCTCGGCCCCGTGACCGCCACCTGATGCCCCGGCGCGACGCCGAGATGAACGTCGCGCAGGATCGGACGCCCCCCATGGCTCACGCACGCGCCCACACACCGGATCGCCAGCGCCGCCCCCGGCTCCTCCAGCAGGTTCACGCCGTCTCCCAATGGCTTGCGTTTCGGTGGGGTCGGCGTCAGTGCGGAGACCTCTCCCTCGCGGCCCGTCCAAGCATGTCCACCCCGCGCCGTCGTCCGGCCCGGAATGTGTGCCAACCATGTGTCACAGGGGTGCCAAGATGGCGGGCGAATGTGCCGCCCAGGGTGAGATAAAGGCCCAAACCTGGGGCTTGGGCCTTGCCGATGTCTCGCGACATCACAAACGTGTCGGAGGGGGGACTTGAACCCCCACGCCCAATCTGGGCACTAGCCCCTCAAGCTAGCGCGTCTGC
>JAJDZO010000351.1 GCA_022824605.1 Acidimicrobiia bacterium | reverse complement strand
CGCCGCTGCCCCGGCGAACGATCCGCTGAAGCTCACGGCCCTCCTGGTCCGTCAAACGACGAACCCGCAATGGTTTCGACATCCCCCAATCCCAGCACCCACAAACCCCAAAGTGGTGGACGCGACCCCCACAAACGTTTGCGGACAGAGCACTAGTAAGGCGCCTTCGGGGCCGCCACCTACCAACACAGGAGAAGGCCATGAGCGAAGACTCCCGCACCACCCCAGCCGAGAAGGCCGCCGACAGCGAGCAGGAACTCTCGTTGGAGGAGCTCGACGAGATCAGCGGCGGCAGCGGCAGCGCCAAGCGCAACGCCTACAACGCAGCGCAGCAGCCGTGGCAGGCGACTATTCCGTAGTCGCAAGCACCTCAACGGTGGCAGGCGACCAACGGCTCTTGGTCGCCGCACTGGCAGCAACCTCCGTTCTCCAACCGGCTGTCGGCAGGCGCGAACGTTCCGCGGGATCCGCAATCGATCGAGGCGTGCAGACGGGGCAACAACCTGTTCGTGACTCGGTCCGCAAGCGCGGAACGTCGTAGAGGGGTTCCCCATGTCCGAGCAGCGACGGCAGCTGTTCCGAGCCGAGGCGTTCTCCAGTCGGAGGCGCACTGAACCGATTGACGGCCTGCTGCGCATCACCGCTCCGCACGAGTGGATCGTCCTTGCGCTTCTTGGCTGCGCGTTGATCGGCGTGCTCGGCTGGGCCGTCTTCGGCACGATCGAACGCGGCATCTCCGCCCCCTGCGTCATTGTCACCGATGCCGGAGCTGACCTGCACGCCGTCGCACCGCTTTCAGCTGACGAGGCGCGCCGCGTCACCGTCGGCATGTCCGCCAGGGTCAGTCCGCTCGGCGCCTCCGGATCGCTCGATGCGGTGATCGGCGAAGTCGGACTCGAAGCATCGAGCCTGGTCACCTCATCGGGGATGCCCATCGATGATCAGATACCCCTCGTTCGCCTCGAGATGTTGGACCCGGCCCCCGACCTCACCGGTGATGGCCACGCCTGCAACGTCCGCATCGTGACCCGACGGGAGGCTCCGATCCGTCTGATCGCCGCCGGCGGGCCGGGGTAGCGCGCGTGGCCGCTCGGCCCCGCCACACAGGCTGGCAAGCCAAGCGCCGACCGATCCGGCGGCGCCGGCTGCGCACGCCGATCATCCCGCAGCTGGAAGCGGCCGAGTGCGGCGCAGCCTCGCTGGGCATCGTCCTCGCCCATTTCGGACGCTGGGCGCCGCTCGAGGAGTTGCGCGACGCCTGCAGCGTCAGCCGCGACGGCGCCAACGCCGCCGATATCGTCCGCGCCGGCGCACGCTACGGCCTCCGGTTGCGGGGTTGGCGCAGGGAGGTCGACGCGCTCGGCGATCTGCGACTGCCTGCCATCCTCTTCTGGGAGTTCAGCCACTTCCTCGTGCTCGAAGGCGTCGCGGAGGACCGCTACTACCTCAACGATCCCGCCAACGGCCGGCGCAGCGTCAGCCGCGATGTGTTCAGCAAGGCTTTCACCGGCATTGTCCTCACGGCCGAGCCCACCGAGGCGTTCGAGCCTGGAGGCGATCCTCCCAACATCTGGCGCGCGCTCTGGCCCTGGCTGCGCGAGGTACGAGGCGCGCTCGCCTACGTCGCCTTGGCCGGGCTCCTTCTGGCCGCGCCCGGTCTGGCCCTGCCGATCCTGCTCAACGTCTTCGTCGACGAGGTCCTGGCCGGCGACCAACGCGACTGGGGTGCCTGGCTGGTCGGCGCCATGCTGCTGGCCGGCGGATCGCTCTACCTGCTCACCCTGCTCCAGCAGATCACGCTGCGCAAGATGGCGATCCGGCTCGCCATCACCCACGCTCAACGCGTGCTGTGGCGTCTGTTCCGGTTACCCACCCAGTACTTCGCTCGCCGCTACGCCGGCGACCTCACCTCTCGTGTCAGCCTCGTCGACCAGATAGCGGACAGCGCCACCCAGCAACTGGTCGGCGTGGTCGTCGAGTTGACCATGAGCGCGCTGCTCCTCGTGCTGCTCGCGGTCTACGACCCGCTGATCGCAGCAATTGTGCTGGCGATCGCGACGGCCAATGTGCTTCTCGCCCGAGTCCTGAGTCAGCGTCGAACCGATCAGAACAGACAGTTCCGTCGTGAGCAGGCTCTGCTCTTCGGCATCGAGACCGCCGGCCTTCGACAGATCGACTCGCTGCGCGCCACCGCCACCGAGAATGACTTCTTCGTCCGGTGGAGCGGCTACCAGGCCCGGGAACTGACGGCGCGGCAACGTTTCGTCGAGCTCGGCTACGTCAATGCGGCACTGCCTCAGCTCTTCCTGCTGCTCGCCGGCATGGCCGTGCTCGGGCTCGGCGGGTGGCGCGTGATCGAGGGCGACCTCTCGATCGGCGAACTGATCGCCGTCTACGTCCTAGCGGGCACGTTCCTCGCGCCGATCGGCCGGTTCGTCCAGTTCGCCAGCGCCTTCCAGCTGCTCGAAGCCGACTTGCAGCGGCTCTCCGACATTCTCAGTGCCACCGAAGACCCGGCTCTGACCGCAGCCGAATCGTCGCAACAGGCCGGCCGCGGCGCAGTCGCCTCGCTCAACGGCCGCCTCCGGCTCGCCGGCCGGCTCGAACTGCGCAACGTCAGCTTCGGCTACCGGCGCAACGCCGACCCGTTGATCGCCGACATCAGCCTGACCCTCGAACCCGGCCAGCGCATCGCCGTCGTCGGTCCGACCGGCGCCGGCAAGTCAACGCTTCTCAGACTCGTCAACGGAGAATTCACACCCTGGTCCGGCGAGATCCTCCTCGACGGCGTCCCCGCCAGCGAGGTCCCGCGCTCGGTGCTCACCGCCTCACTCGCCACCGTCGACCAACAGATCGTCCTGTTCGACGGCACCGTCCGGGAAAACCTCACCATGTGGAACGAAGCCGTCGCCGAGGCGGACATGGTCGCGGCCGCTCGCGATGCCTTGATCCACGAGGACATCGTCGGTCGAAGCGGCGGCTACGACGCCCACGTTCAGGAGGGCGGCCGCAACTTCAGCGGCGGCCAGCGCCAACGCCTCGAAATCGCCCGCGCCCTCGTCAGCCGACCGGCGCTGCTCATCCTCGACGAAGCGACCAGCACTCTCGACGCCGTCACCGAGCAACGCATCGACGACGCTGTGCGCTGGCGTGGCTGCTCGTGCCTGATCGTGGCTCACAGACTCAGCACGATCCGAGACTGTGACCAGATCATCGTCCTGGACGGCGGCCGTGAGGTCCAGCGCGGCGTCCACACCGAGCTGATCGCGCAGCGAGACAGCATCTACGCCCAACTGGTGCTGTCGCAGTGATGTCCGACTCGATCGATCGCTCCCCCCTGCTGGACAGCCCGCGAATACACGAGCTGGCCCGAGGCGAGGGTGAGCCGCTCGAGAGCGCCGCCAACCAACCGATCACCCTCGATGACCCGTCGCTCGCCTACCTGGTGATCGAGGGCGCGCTCGACGTCTTCTTGTTCGAGCAGACCGACGGCGTCGTCCGTTCCAGCGCCAGACACGTCATGCGAGCGGAGGCAGGCCAGCTCGTCTTCGGCATCGGCTCGCACGACTCGCCGCTGGTAGCGGTCGGCAAGGGGCTGCCCGGCGCGCGACTCGCCAAGCTGCGGCGCTCGGCGCTCGCCGCGCCGGAACTCTCCGGCGACCTCGCCGATCAGGCTGACCGTTGGATCACCGCGATCAGCGGCGCGGTGGCGGCACACATCGATCCGCGCCCCCATCCCACGCTCATCGTCGATCCGACCGACGACTCCGGGCTGCACGCGGACGCCGGCAGTGTGCTGTCAACCCGTGCCGGGACCGTCGCATGGATCGGCACGTCAAATGGCCGACCTGCATTTCTCAGCACCGAGGAGACATCACCCGAGGGCAGCGGTCTGGCCCCGCTGAGCTTCGGGACCTGGGCGACGCTGCCCGAAGACGCCGACCTTCTATTGGTCAGTTCGCGCCAGCTCGCAGACGAGGGCCGCCTGCTGGATGCTCTCGACGAGTTCCACACCCTCGCGATCGGCGCCGAGCAACTCAACCGCCTGCTGCTGCAGGCCGATGTCATCAACGAGCAGACCGCACGCGAGACGCTGCGACGTCGCGATGCCGAGGCGGCCCGGGCCGGACTCGACCGCATCCTCGCTCGCGAACGCGCCGCTGCCGACCGCGGCGGCTCGCCCCTGATGACCGCGCTCGCGCTGATCGGCGAGCGCGAGGGCATCGTTTTCAGGGCTCCCGCCCAACGCCATGGCGGCCCCGCGCAAGAACCATCGCTCGATGCTGTCCTGCGAGCCTCGGGGGTCCGAGCCCGGAAGGTGCGGCTGCATCCCGAGGACCGCTGGTGGCTGGGCGACAGCGGCGCCATGCTCGGCTTCCTGGGCGACCAACGATCGCCGGTCGCGCTGTTGCCTCACTGGACCGGCCGCTATCGAATGATCGATCCGTCCAGCGGAGGCCGCACCCGGATCGACGCCGCGTCCGCCCGCCAACTCGCAGCCGACGCCTGGCTGTGCTATCCCGCCCTGCCCAAGCAGCGGACAGTCGGCGCGTTCGACCTGGCCCACACCGCTGGACACGGCCTGGCCGGCAGCCTCGGCCGCTTCGCCGCCGCCGGGCTGCTCGCGGCTCTGCTGTCACAAGCCCCGGCGATCGCCGTGGGGGTCCTGACCGATTGGGTGCTCGCCTCGGCCGCGAACCAGATGCTGGTGCAGGTCATCATCGCGCTGGCCGCCTTCGGCATCGTGGGGGTATTGCTGCAGATCCTTCAGGGCACATCGACGATGCGTCTGGAGGGACGGGCCGCCGCCCGTGCGAGTGCCGCCGCCTGGGACCGGCTGCTCACGCTGTCGCCGGGCTTTTTCCGCCGCTTCACCGCCGGCGAGCTCGCCATCCGCATGGCGAGCTTCCAGCTGATGCGCGACGAGCTCTCCGGAGTCGTCGCCAATTCCCTGCTGTCGTTCGTCTTTCTGCTGCCGACGCTCGCAATCCTGTTCGTCTACGACACCGGGCTGGCTCTCGTCAGCATCGGCATGACGGCTGCCATGGTGCTGGTAACCGCGCTGATCGGTCTCTGGCAGATGGGACCGCAGCGACGCGGCCTTGCCGCCGAGCGCCGGCTGGCGGGTGAACTCCTGCAGTTCATGGGCGGTATCGGCAAGCTCCGCGGCGCGGGCGCTGAGCCGTCGGCCTTCGCAGCCTGGGCACGCCTCTATCGCGAGCAGCACCTCGCCGGCATCGGTGTCTCCCGACTCAACGAGCACCTCGTGTCGCTCAGCGCGGCAATGCCCGCCCTAGCGGGCGCAGCGCTGTTCGCCGCGGCTCTCTCGCGCGGCGCCGACCAACTGCAGGTCAGTGACTTCCTCGTCGTCTACGCGATGACGATGACGCTGTTCGCCGCCATCGCCGGCCTCGGCCGCTCCTTCGAGGCGATCGCCGCGACCGTTCCCGGATACGAGCAGATCAAGCCGGTCCTGCAGGCGCTGCCCGAGCCCGGCGCGCACAGCAGCGCTCAGATCACGCTGCGAGGCGAGGTGCGCTTCGACCATGTCAGCTTCCGCTACCAGCCCGACACCCCACTGATCGAGGACGTCTCGATCTCGGCGCGAGCGGGCGAGTTCATCGCCGTCGTCGGCGAGTCGGGCTCAGGCAAGAGCACCCTGATGCGACTCGCGCTGGGACTCGAAGATCCCACCGCCGGCAGCATCTACTACGACGGCCGCGACCTCGCCTCTCTCGATCGTCACTCGCTGCGACGCCAACTCGGCGTTGTCATGCAGGACGGAACGCTGCAACCCGGAAGCCTGCTCGACAACATCGTCGGCATGGGCGACGATCTCACCGTCGACGACGCCTGGCGAGCCGTCCGCCAGGCCGACATAGAAGGTGAGATCGCCGAGATGCCCATGCAACTCCAAACCGTCGTGACCGAGGGCGCGGCCACATTCTCGGGGGGGGGCAGACCCAGCGCCTGCGGATCGCCTCCGCCCTGGTGCGCAATCCACGCGTGGTATGGCTCGACGAGGCGACCAGCTGGCTCGACGCCACAAGTCAAGCGAAGGTCATGTCGAGCATCGAACGGCTTGCCGCCACCCGGATCGTGATCGCGCACCGACTCTCCACTGTCCGCAACGCCGACCGCATCTACGTCATGCAGCGAGGACGCGTGGTCCAAGCCGGCAACTTCGACGAGCTCATCGCCGTCGACGGACTCTTCCGCCGCCTAGTCGAACGCCAGCTCACCTAGCAGTCGTATCCCCAGAAAGGCGCTCGACGCGGCCGCCTGCAGTTCGGGCCAGAAAGGCCAGAAGGCCCCGGTGGTGGTGATCCGGGGCCTCCTGAGAGCGAAATCCGGCGGCGTCCTACTCTCCCAGGGCGTCACCACCCAAGTACCATCGGAGCTGGCGGGCTTAACTTCCGTGTTCGGAATGGGAACGGGTGTGACCCCGCCGCTATCGCCACCGAAACCTGTTGTCCTGCGGGCGAACCCCGAACGGGGGAACGCCTCTTGACGAACTCCATAGCGAGCACGAGCACCGAGCGCTCGATGCGAAATTGAACCAAGCCCTCGGCCGATTAGTACCGGTCAGCTGAACACGTCACCGTGCGTACACTTCCGGCCTATCAACGTGGTGTTCTACCACGGGCCTTACCCGGTTTCCCGGTGAGAGACCTCATCTCGGAACAGGCTTCCCGCTTAGATGCTTTCAGCGGTTATCCCTTCCGCAGGTCGCCAACC